>JBGVTM010000321.1 GCA_041862535.1 Candidatus Neomarinimicrobiota bacterium
CTCTTTTAGCCACGGTTCCAGGTCTGTCAGCAGTTCCTCAATGCCGGCAACCAGGTGAGGGAATGCTTCTTCGGGTAATTGAAATTCCTGCGTGATTTCCTCTTCAAATTCTCCCAGGAATATACCGACCAGCTGCGGGCCATCCATTGTATCTATGACAGCGACAATCGAATTCGAATTGAGGAGAGTGAGCCGCAATAAATTCGCTAACTCGGGGTTCTCCCGCTCGCCATGCAGATATTCATAAACGGAATAGACTATGGTATTAAGTTCGGCCTTAAGACGCGGTTCCAGCCTGGTGATTGTTTCTGTCAGGGAGCCAAGGCCTTCTTCCGAAAGTTCCACTGGCAATGCCTGACTCATTGCTTGGCTGGCAAGCGGGGCTATTTCCAACTTGTCGCCTTCAGCGGTCACAAAATCGGGGTTGAGTGCGGTCCGGTTGAGCGAAAATGCCAGACCAAATGCGATCAGGGAGACGAAGAGAATTAAACTTAGTATGACCAGTCCCGCTATATTTAGTCCTCTCATTAAAATATAACTCCTTGGCTTTTTATTCCAACCCGCATTTAGCAATAATCCCGGTCACGGCCTGCGCCGCCAAGCATACCCACGCTCTGCACAGATGTCAATAGCGACAGGCATTATCCTAAATTGCCCGTCGATGATGCACAATACCTCAATTTGTTAGGTGTCGCAGGCCACAATGTTCAGCTCAGTCAATGGACTTGTAGCGTGTGGTAGGCTTGACAGCTAGGTTGCAGGGGCATAATATAGATTCACTGATAGATTTACGAAATCCGGGGGCGAGGTTATAGGTTTGGAGCGGCAGATTCGGTTTTGCATCGCTAGGGATGGGTCGCGTCTCGCTTATTCCACTATGGGTCAGGGACCTGCCTTGATTGCACCACCGGCGTGGATAAGCCATCAAGAGTTGGGTTGGCAAGACCCAGCATATCGCCGGTTTTGGGAAAGGTTAACACATCATCACACCTTGGTGTGCTATGACCGGCCCGGGACGGGTCTCTCCGACCGGAACCGGACAGAATTTTCACTGGATTGGAGTGTTCGGGACCTAGAAACAGTTATTGCCCATCTCAAACTGAAGCGTCTGGCACTACTTGGCTGCTCTGAGGGCGGTCCTGTTGCTGTAACCTATGCCGCCAGGTATCCGCGGCGTGTCAGCCACCTGATCCTCTATGGTACCTACGCCCGTGGCGAAGCAATCACCACGGAGGAGTTCAAGGCCTCTTTCATTTCCTTGGTCCGCGCTCACTGGGGAGTTGGTTCAAAGGTGCTAACTGACATTTTTATACCTGGTGCCGATGCCGCTGCCAGTGAAGTTTTTGCAAAGTACCAGCGCGAGTGTGCTACCCCGGAGATAGCTGCCAAAATACTAGACCTCACATATAAAGCTAATGTGGTGCAGCTGCTTCTCAATCTCCGGGTCCCGACACTGGTGCTTCATCGCCAGCGAGACCGGGCCATGCCCTTCCGGTTGGGTAGAGAACTGGCATCTTTGATACCAGACGCCCGCCTCGTCGCTCTGGAGGGACAATACCACTTTCCATGGCTGGGTGATTTTGAATCAGTGCTGCGCGCCATCGCTGAGTTCCTTGGTGACCCAGTCCCCATTGGTGAAGCGGTGAAATCCGGGCAGCCAGCGGCGCCGGACCGCGCCGTGGCTGTGGATGATCCCGTGGCACGCGAGGCGCGGTCTTTCATCGGAGCGCTGGATTTGGTCGTCCTACCGCGGTATCGCGTTGTCGGCGACTATACCAGACATGAAGAAACGGTGCGCAATATGTTGAAGGATATCAGGCACCAGATCGCGGCTGGATTTGACCGTCCCAGCCGAAAGCGAGAAAACTACCTTGTCTGGGCAGCACCAGGGAGTGGCAAGACCTATTTCGTCCAACAGGTGGCCGCTTCACTACCACAGAGCATCCGTTACAAAGAGTGCAACCTAGCCAAGTGTAATCGCGAGGAATTTCTCGCGGATCTTGCTCAACTAGATACCGAAAACAAGCCGTGCCTCTGCTTGATTGATGAAGTCGATGCCAAACCCGATGAAACCTGGCCTTACGAAGTGTTTTTACCGTACCTGGATGCTAACGCTGCCAGAGGTGCACAGTTTGTCTTTGTCTTGGCAGGCAGTTCCGACTCCAGCCTCGTCCAGATGAAAAAGCAGATTGCTTCGCGGCCCAAGGGCGCTGACCTTCTGACCCGTATTCCAGCCGGGAATGAGTTTGAGATTCCGCCAATGAATCTTGGAGACAGGGTGCTTGTCGTCCTCAACCAATTCAGAAATGCAGGGCGGGAGTTGGGCAGAGAAGTCAAAGAAGTGGAGAAGCTCAGTCTGTATTATGTGGCACTTAATTCACGCTTAGCCAATGCTCGTCAATTGCGCGAGTTGGCTGTACGTGCGGTCGAGCGCCTGCCAGCCGCCGCTGAAGATAGAATAAAGTACGACCACCTGTTCGGTGCCGGAGACCCGGAGAACAAAGCATTCTGGATGCAGTCACTCCCAGCTGCTACAGAACTCGCCAACAGGTTCATCACTCTGGAGGACTGATCGTGCCTCGCCGATGCCCAAACTGGTATGACTTAAAGAACTGCTTCGAATGATCTAACGAAATGCTCTATCTGAAATAAATGGAGGCAATCTTAAGTGACGTCCATTATATCAGAATGCTCAGACTCATCAATCTTTAAACGCCAGCCGATTTTCTCCTCCACTTTTCAGGATTTTATCCATGGAGTATAATATCACTAGAAGGGCAAGGAGGGCGCGATGATATTAAACAAGCTTTTAACACGAAAAGGATGGCGTGTGGTGGCACACTCTTTGCTGGCAGCGGCTGGGATTGGGCTTCTTTATTTATTGTCCAAAATGGTCATAGGGGATATCCAGCAAGAGGATACGATAAGCTGGTGGATTTTAGGCGTGGGAATAGCCTTTTCGCTATGGCTAGTAGCACTGGGAAGTATGCTGGCAAAGGCCGAACTAACTGACTGGAGATAACATCATAGCTGGACTAATAGCTCCTCTCGCCCTATTAGCCCGCCCCCGTGTGGTGCCATTTCCTCGCGCAGTTTATGGGCAAGCAGCGTCATATCTACAGACGACCCGGACTAGTCCAGCCCTGTATAGCCGCAAAATGATATTATCTGGGTTGCT
>JBGVTM010000322.1 GCA_041862535.1 Candidatus Neomarinimicrobiota bacterium
ACAGGTGGCGGAAGAAGTGCGGGCCTATTTTGGCGAGAAAGTGTATAACACCGCGATCATGCGCAACGTGCGCCTGAGCGAATCGCCCAGTTACGGCAAGCCGATCATCCTGTATGATGCTTCCTCGGTGGGTTCCCAGAACTACATGGCACTGGTAAGCGAGGTGCTGGCGCGCAATGGCTAAACAGCGCCTGGGCCGAGGACTGCAAGCCCTGATCCCCACCCCTGAGGTGGAGATTTCCCCCGAGACCGGTCAGCCCCAACTGCGGTTGGATCTCATCGATTCCAATCCGCTCCAGCCCCGCAAGGAGTTTGGTGATGAGGAGATGGCCGACCTCATCAGTTCCATTCAGGCCAAGGGTATCATACAGCCCGTTACGGTGCGGGAGTCAGGTGATGGCCGCTACCAGCTGGTGGCGGGTGAGCGGCGTCTGCGGGCAGCCAGGTCCCTGGGCATGGATAGCATCCCAGTGTATATCCTGAGCGTGGACACCGATGTAGACATGATGGAGTATTCCCTGGTAGAGAATCTTCAGCGGGAGGATCTGAACCCGATGGAACAGGCGGAGGCCTTTGCTCTGCTGAACAGCAAGTATGACCTCACCCAGCAAGAGATTGCCGACCAGGTAGGCATGAGCCGTCCGGCAGTAGCCAATACCCTGCGCCTGCTGCGTTTACCGTCGGAGATCAAGGAGAGCCTGAAGAAGAACGAGATCACCATGGGCCATGCCCGGGCCCTCCTGAGCCTGCCCCAACCGGCCCTCATACAGCGGCTGTGGAAAAAGATTGTCAACCAGGGACTAAGTGTTCGTCAGACGGAAGCGGCGGTGCAGGATATCCTCGATGCCAGGGAGCAGAAAGCTGCCGGAGGCCCCGGCAAACCAAAGAAAATCCCACCACCGCGGCCGACCTTTGTCAACCGGGTGGAAATAGAACTTCTCAGCCATCTGAATACCAAAGTCCGCCTCAAGCCCAAGAGCAACGACACGGGCACCATCGAGATATCCTATTATTCCCAAGACGACCTGGAGCGAATCCTGGAACTCATTCTCGGTAGACTTGAACCGCACTAGAATAAGGGGTCGGAACAGGGGTGCATTTTCCGTTGACTAACTTTTTATATGCAGGCTAAACTAATGGGCTTTTTGAAAAACATCTGGCACAGAAAATTACAGTTTCTCGTTATGTCTGAAGATGGTGGCTGGACCAGGAGTTACTGGGTGAGAGCAGGCCATATGGGTGTTGCCCTCCTGGCAGTCGCCCTGGTAGGGATCGCACTGGTAGGGGGCTGGATAGTTACCCTGCTGCAGGTGGCCGATTACACTGATCTTCAGGCCGAGAACCGGCGGCTGGAAAGTTATCGGGATAAAGTCCGCCATGTGATCCTCGATAATAGCCAGTACGGTCTCATCGGCGTGGATCTCCTGCGCGAATTAGAACTGTCCATTGATCTGGAGGATGACCACGGGGAACCGTTGAGCATATTGGAAGGTCGACGAGGGGGGATTTTCATTGATCAGATTTACATTAATTTTCTGGAAAATATCCCTACCTTTCCGCCGGTCAACGGTTATGTGACCCGCGGGTTGCAGCTGCACGAGCTGGACCTCCAGGTTAATCATGAGGGCATCGATATTGCAGCGCCCGCTGGGGGAATAGTGGCCGCTGCCGCCTCCGGTCTGGTGGTGTTTTCCCGCTGGACTGAGGATCTCGGCTACATGATTATTCTCAGCCATGGCGACGGATACTTTACCGTCTATGGCCATAACCAGACCAATCTGGTATCCGCCCGGCAGTGGGTGGAACGGGGTGAGCCTATCGCTCTGGTCGGTGACACGGGCATCAGTCAGGGTCCGCATCTGCATTTTGAGATCTGGAAGGATGCCAGATCGATAGATCCCCGGCTCTTTATTGACCTTTATAGAACACAGGACGTCTCAGTAGAAACCCATGGTTAAAGAAGAAAACTCACAGACTAACACTATCGTTGGGCCGAATACCGTGATTCAGGGAAACCTGGATATCAAGGGTTCGGTACTGATCTATGGTACCGTTTTAGGGGATGTGCACTCCAACGGGCAGGTGCGCACAGCGAAGGATTCCCTGATCAAAGGGGCCGTGGTGGCTCAGGAGGCTGTGATTGACGGCGAGCTGGACGGGAGCCTCACTACCAAGGGCCGGTCCACCTTGGGCAGTTCGGCTAAAATGGTGGGCGAGCTCCGGGCTCAGCTGCTGGTGATCGAAGAAGGTGCCCAGTATACGGGCAAGTGTCAGATGGAGGGTGCCAAGGTCAGTGCACCCAAGACCACCGATGGTTCCCCTGCCAAGGAGGGTTCCGATCAGAAGACCAAGGCGGCCAATGCGGAGGCCGCCGGCTAAGGCCGGAACACCGCTGCCCTTCTGGATGACCCCTGCCAGCCCCTGCTGTGCTGTGTGCTGCGCGGCCGGACCTGCCTGAGATGTCGCCAATTTCGGGTTCTTCGAGGGGAGCTATCTCGGCCGCTTATACCCTGACGGGAGCGGTCTTAATCCTCGGAGCAGTGGGCTACTTTCTGGATCGAAAGTTTGACACCGAACCCTACCTTCTGCTCGGAGGGCTTCTTCTGGGTGTGGCCGTAGGGCTGTATGATCTCTGGAAGGCCATGTTTCAAACTAAAGGAGGTAAATGAGGCCGGTCATTACGGGGACGATCCTGGGAGTGCTCTTTGCACTCGCTTCTGGCCTGGTATGGCTTCTGGCAGGGAGGCCGAACGCTGTGGCGGTGTTTGCCGGGGGCATTCTTCCAATCGCCATTTCCGCTGGCAGCCTGTTTGTCTTCTTCGTGCTCAAGACCCAGCCCGACCAGCAGCGGAGATATCAGCGCTTTGTCGTGACCAATTTCCTGGTCAAGGTGGTACTCATTGGCCTGTGGACCGCTGCGATCCTGCTGGCCACTGCGTTGCCGCCAGGACCGTTCGTCGGCTCGCTCCTGGTCAACTTTTTCATCTGGCACCTGTTCGAGGCCTACCGTTATCAAGCTGCCCTGGGGGCAGTGGCAGTCCGGCTGGGGAGGGGCGGGTCATCGTAAGAATTGACAACAACACCGATGGAAGCGATAGAACATAGCGAAAATATCGGTGCCATTATCCTCCACCACGTCTCAAACAGCGAGCCGTTGGTGCCCCTGCACCTGTTTGGCCTGGATATCTCGATCAGCAAGCATGTGATCATGCTCTGGCTTGCCGGGGCGCTGGTGGCCACGGCCTTTCTGCTGGGCACCCGGCGCTATCGTCGGGAGGAGCAGCCGATACCCTCCGGATTCAGCAACTTCCTGGAGCTGGTAGTGGACTTCGTCCACAACCAGATCGTGGTGCCCAATGTGGGTCGCCAGTATGCTTCGTTCTGGTCGCCGGTGATCCTGGCTTTCTTCACGCTGATCCTGACGGCCAATTTCCTGGGGCTGATACCCTTCTTTGACCTGATCCCCGGGGGCGGCACCGCCACGAGCAACATCATTGTTACCGGCTCCCTGGCGTTCATCACCTTCATGGCGGTGATAGTGGCCGGCAGTCTGGCGCACGGAGTAATCGGGTACTGGCGGAACCTGGCACCCAGAGGTGTGCCCTGGCCGGTCCTGTTTATCCTGGTGCCCATTGAACTGCTGGGCATGATTGTCCGGCCCTTTGCCCTCACCATGCGACTGGCTGCTAATATGACCGCCGGGCATATCGCCATGCTGGCTATTCTGGCGCCCATCTTTCTCATGGCCAATGCCTGGATCGGCATCGGATCAGTGGTACTTAATGTGGGGATCAATTTTCTCGAAATTATCGTTGCCCTGGTGCAGGCGTATGTGTTCACCCTCCTTTCGTCGGTGTTCGTCGGTGCGGCCATTAACCCGGAGCATTAGCCAGCGAAGTTTCCATTGGGTAAGAAATCCCATGAGTCAAATAACAAGCTAAAGGAAGATGATCGAATGAAATCCCTGTTCAGAAAGCGACTGTTTTTCTTTATGGTGGTCTTTGTCGGTTTCATGGTTACCTCGGCCGCCGGGGCTGAGGAGGCGGCGGGTGTATCCAATGCCATCGCTTACCTGGGCGCGGCCATCGGTGCCGCCATGGTGGTCATCGGCGCGGCGCTGGGTATTGGCCGGTTTGCCACCGCCGCCGCCGAAAGCACTGCTCGCCAGCCCGAAGCCGCCGCTGACATCCGCACCGCCATCAACCTGCCCCTGTTCCTCCTGGAAGGGGTGGCCATTATTGCCGAGGTGGTCTGCCTGCTCATCGCCCTGAAGTGAGGGGGGACTAACACAGGTATTTCCCGGCAAACAGCTAGATAGGAGCGCACATGGAGCAGCTGGTTCGATTTGACACGGGCCTTATCTTCTGGACGTGGATCACATTTTTTATGGTACTGGCCATTTTGGCCTGGAAGGCGTGGCGGCCCATGATCAGAGCCCTGGATCGGCGCGAGGCGGGCATTCGCAGCGCCCTGGAAGCTGCGGACAAAGCCCGCTGGGAGTCAGAAGAGCTCACTGCCAGAGTAGAAGAACAGATCCGGCGGGGTCGCCTGGA
This sequence comes from Candidatus Neomarinimicrobiota bacterium, assembly GCA_041862535.1. Classification (NCBI taxonomy): domain Bacteria; kingdom Pseudomonadati; phylum Fidelibacterota; species Fidelibacterota bacterium. Next base: position 4,554 of record JBGVTM010000322.1, read on the forward strand.
AGCCCAGGAAATACTATCTCAAGCCCGGAGCGCAGCCGAAAAAGTGCGGGTAGAGCTCGAGGAAGCCGCCAAGAAGAAGGCCGATGAGCTCGTTGCCAGGGCCCAGGAGCAGATCAAGGCCGAACGCGAGCGGGCCCTGCGGGAAGTCCGGACCACCGTGGTGGACCTGTCCCTCTACCTGGCTGGCAAAGTCATGGAGCGCAACCTGACCACGGAGGATAATAAGAAATTGGTGGAGGCGAGCCTCCGCCGGATCGGGAAAGCCTGATGGCGGCCAACCCAAAGGCGCGCCAATTTGCCAGGGCCACCCTCAGAGTGGCTATCAGCCTGGGGATGGTGGAAGGCTTTCTGGACCGGTTGGTGCTGCTGGCCCGGACCTTCAGGGAAAACAAGGCCTTCCGCCATTTGATTATCACCCACCGGATCCCCGAAGAGCAGAAACTGGTGATCATGCGCCGGGCCTTCGCGGGCATCCTCACCGAGCTGGAATTCGAGGTCTTGCGCTGCTTACTGGAACGGGGCCTGGCCCTGCAACTGCCCGCAGTGGTCAAGTCCCTGATCCATCTGGCCCAGGTGCAAGGTGCCCGGATGGACCTGACC
>JBGVTM010000323.1 GCA_041862535.1 Candidatus Neomarinimicrobiota bacterium
TGATCCCGGAGAGGTCGGTTGTCCAGGTATCCTGCAGGTGATTGGTGATGAATTGGTCACCGCGCAAGCTTATTTCCAGACGGACCTGGGAGGCTAAGGGATTGAGATCTTCATCAATAATACGCATTACGGCAGCATAGCCCAGATTAATTCGTTCCAGTCGGGCTGAGTCATGGATGAACGTCTCCAGAACGGAATCGTAGAGGCTGTTGTTACCGTTGAAATTTTGTTCTTCATAACTCAGCTGGAGAATGCTGCTCATTTTCCTGTTAATAATTTGCTTGGCGATGCGGCCAGTAACGTTTCCTTCCTCAAGTTGGCGTTCCAGGTTGGTAAAGAAATGATCGGTCCACCCCCAATTCCGGTAGCCGAGGAAAAAGGTCCAATCTGAAGAGCCAAGCAGGGAACCTTTGTAGGTGAGGGTCGTGAGGGCCATATGGTCACTTTGTGCCTCACCGCCGACTGGCAGCTCCAGATAATTATTCAGTCGGTATTGCTTAGCGACCAGCTCTCCGAAGCGTGGATAGGCGGCAGCAGACATGGAGTTAAAGAGATTAGTATAGAGGGTGTTACCGTCATATCGGCGAGATTTCCCTGAATAACGTCCCCCGGCAGCGAAGATTCCCAGCCGTCCCGAGGCGGAAAAACTCAGGTCCTGATCGCTGGCGTCAGTGAGGCCGTAGCCGCGGGAAAAGGTAACCTGGTTGCTGTCGGGAAGGTGAGAGGTCAAGCTCACAACTCCGCCAAAGGACCCCTGTCCGAAAAGGGTGGTAGAACCGCCTTTCACTACCTCCACCCGCTCCAGATCATTTAAATCAATGGCTGAGAGATTAGCCATTCCAGTATTTGAATCGTTAAGCCGGAGTCCATCCAGGAAAACGGCGACTTCGTTGGGATTGCTACCCCGAATACTCACGGTCTGTTTGCCGGTAGCGGAGGCATTGATGACCACACTGGGTAGGGGACGGAGGGCATCGCCCACGTCTCGCGCGCCGTAGCTTTCCATCATCCGGGAGGTCAGCACATTGATTGCCGACGATACCTCCGCCCCCACCTGAGACCGATCGCCTATGACGATGACATCCTCACCCATGAGAAAAGCCGGTTCCAGGGTGATAATTAAAAGCGTGTCTACGGAAACATACACTTCTTTGCGTTGGAAACCGATATGGGTAACCTCCAGGGTGAAGGGGTAGGAATGTGTGGTGGGAAACTCGAAACAGCCTTCGATGTCCGTGGCCCCTCCTTCGTCGGTTCCCATCACCACCACATTGGCGCCCACGATCGGTTCCTGGCTACTCCCGTCAAGTACTTTCCCACGCACTGTGACTGAGGCGGTGAGGAGGGCCGGCAGGGCCAGCAGGATATAGAGGATTCTTATAAACCGGTACACTATTGCGCGATCCCCTTTAAAGCGGCAAGCGGGCCGTCAAATCTATCTTACGGGCTAGCCAGGGAGGCTTGCAACGATAAGTTTTCGGCGCAATCAATTTTAGCGGGAACGTAGATAACCAGTGCAGTCTATGAAAATCTACTGAGAATGCCCCTCCGCGGGCACCCGCGTGTCATCGACATCCGAATCAATTATCTTAACCTAGGTGAAGAATCACTCCGTCGTTCACCTCAATGCCCGTTACCCGGATGGGCGGATAAAGATTTCCCCATCGATCAAGGAATGCAGCCAGGGGGATGCCGAGCTGGCCATCCTGTTGCTGGAGCTGCACCGCGTTTCCATACCGCTGTTGGACGATCCCGTCCAGCAGCTTGATGAGGGCCCCCTGGAAAGGCCGGAAGAGTGCGCCGGGGAGATTCCCGATTTGCCTGAGAGTGAACCAGAGGCTTCCGTCCCGAATATGCCAGTTGGTCAGGCGTAGACTCGTGCCAATGCCCCTATAGTCGGGACTACTGCCGAGATGGAGTTGCAGGGGGATCTGGACCTCGTCCTGTCCGATGTGAAGCTGGTTCACTATCAGCGTAAGCGTTCCCGGGCTACCCGGATTGATAACCACCCTTCCATTATCGACACCGGGCAAAGCGCTTATCATTCGCTTTATCAGGGGAGTGTTGAGGATTATCCGGCTCTGCATAGAGGAGGATCTATAATCGGGGCTCGAAGGAGGCTGTTATCCTCTCCGATGAAGCTCGGCTAGACGTACGGCTTATATTCGGGTTTCCAGACCCAGTTCCGGATATATGCCTCCAGGTCATCAGGCTCAGGTTCACTATTTAGACTCAACCGGTAGGCTTCACGGGCCACGGCGGCGGCAATGTTTACCGATACCTTCTGGATCTCCGACTGACGAGGATAAACACTTCCTTCCTCAAGCAGCTGGTCGGAAACGACCCGGGCCAGGGCCATGGCGGCCTGATGAAACATGCTGTTGACTATCCGCTTGGCACCGCTGATGATAGCTCCCAGGCCGACGCCGGGGAAGACGTAGGCATTGTTTCCCTGTCCGGGGCGGAAGAAGCGGCCATTGAGAGTAAGGGGGTCGAAGGGGCTGCCGCTGGCGAAGATAGCCCGGCCTTCGGTCCATCGGTAGGCCTGTTCCGCGGTGCACTCGGCCTTGGAGGTGGGATTACTGAGGGCGAAGATGATGGGTCGCTCAATGTGCCTGGCCGCAGCACGTACGATCATCTCATTGAAAAGTCCCGGTTTCCCTGAGACACCCAGCAATACCGTTGGGCGGACCCTTTCCACTACTCTTCCTAAAGTACTGATTGGTTGCTCATCGCGGGCGAAAAGCAGTTTGTGGGGTTCCAGTTCCCCGGGGCGCTGGCGGGTGACCAGCCCTCTAGAGTCCACGTGCCAGAAATGCTGCTTGGCTTCCGCTTCGTTCAGGCCTTCTTCTTTCATCCCGGTCATAATCGCCGCGGCGATGCCGATACCGGCTTCGCCGGCGCCCAGGAAAACAATGCGCTGGTCGGACAGGCGCTGTTTGGTAATGCGCAGCGCCCCCAACAGACCGGCTAGTATGACAGCACCGGTGCCCTGGATATCGTCATTGAAGACCGGCGCCTCATCATGATATTTTTCCAGGAGTCGGAAGGCATTGGTATTCCCGAAGTCCTCAAATTGTATGATGCAGTGTGGCCAGCGGGCGCGAACCGCCTGGACGAACTCGTCAATTAGTTCGTCGTAGGCATCACCGCGCTCGCGGGGACGGTCCAGCCCCAGGTAGAGGGGGTCCTGCCGCAGCTCCTCGTTGTTGGTGCCTACATCCAGACAGACAGGCAGGGTTTTGCAGGGATCAATGCCGGCGGCAGCAACGTAAAGGCTCAGCTTGCCAACTGGAATTCCGATGCCATTAAGACCGAGATCACCAAGCCCAAGAATGCGCTCACCATCCGTAACCACGATAATGCGGATGTCCGGGTAGGGCCAGTTGGCTAATATTTCGTCTACTCGTCCCAGATCTTCCAAGGTGATGCACAGTCCCCGGGGGCGCCGGAAGATGCGACTGTACCTTTGGCAGGCTAAACCGACGGTGGGCGTGTACACAATGGGCATCATCTCTTCAAGGTGTTCGTCCAGTAAGCGATAAAAGAGGATTTCATTGCGGTCAAGCAGACCAATAAGGTAGATATATTTCTCCAGGTCAGTCTCTTTATGGCTGTAGTTTTCATATACCCGTTCCAGCTGTTCTTTGATCGGGATATACTTGGGTGGTAACAGCCCGCGTAGACCCAGCTTATCCCGTTCTTCCGGCGTAAACGCTGTTCCTTTGTTCAATCTGGGATCGTGCAGGAGGTCAACTCCTTGCTTGAGTTCATGATCTGTCGTTGGATTGGCTTTTGCCATGCTCATGGTAAGACTCCAGTAATTGGATCAAAGACGTCATATTGATAGCAGCCCATAATTGGCATTTAAAGTTACGCTTATTTCAGCGTCGTAGACATATGCAAAGCGGGATTCCTTCGGCTTCTTTAAGGGAAAGATATGATAGATCATATACAGCTTCTTTCCTTATCCGGATGGCAAGATTCACGAGCAAGCCCTGGGTCTTGCTTATGCTTTGGCAGCGGCAAACTGGTTGGAAACGGGTGATTATCGGGTTCCGTGGTTGATTCCAGCCAAAGCCAAAAGAGAGGTAGGAAAATATTGCCTAGTTGAAGCAAAGATACTATACTGTGGTGGTTCTCTTCCCCGGTCGTCAACGAAAGAACGTTGAGAACATAGTGTTGTCGAAGTTAGTTACATCACAGCATGGCATAG
>JBGVTM010000324.1 GCA_041862535.1 Candidatus Neomarinimicrobiota bacterium
CCACGCCGCCGGATCCTGCTTCTGCTGATTGGCCCACAATTCAAAGTGGAGCTTCGACCCGTCCAGGCTACCATCAGTGCCTACACGGGCGATGAGCTGGCCCTGGTCCACATATTGGTCCTCGACAACCGCTACGTCCTCAACGTGGGTGTAGACGGTGTACAGGTCCTTGCCGTGGTCAATGATCACCGTGGTGCCGTAGCCCCGAATGTAGGTAATGGTCGTCACCAGGCCATCGAGGACCGACCTCACAGGCGTGCCCGGCTGGGTGCGGATATCAATACCAGGATTTTCGGTAATGGTGTTCAGCTCGGGGTTGCGCTGTTGTCCAAAATAGGCCACGACCCGACCGGTAGTGGGCCATGGCAGCTTACCCTTATAGTAGGTAATGTCCGGTACCGTGGCCAGGTCGAGCTTGCGGCGCATTTCCGCCAGCTCCTCAGCTCGCTTCTCACGGTCGAATTCCAGACCGGCGATAATCCGTTCCATGTCCACGGCGGCTTGCCTTTTCCGGAGGAGTAACCGCTCATTATTATACCGATCCTGCTTGATATTGGTTATCTGGGCCTTGTGTTTGACTTTGTTTTCCCGCAGCAGAACCTCCTCCCGCTCCTTCTCCCGGAGCGCCTCCTGCTTCCGAATCCGATCCCGGGACAGTCGCCGCTGCTGCCCTTCAAGACGCTCGATCTCCTGCTTCACCTTGTTGGTGAGGTAGCGATCATAGTCAGCCGCTACTTTTAGGTATTTAGCCCGGTATGTGGCCTGGTTCCAGTTGTCAGAGGTGAGAATCAACTCCAGCATCGATGCCCGCCGCTGCTTGTATACATGGACAAACCGCTCGGCCAGCTTCGCCTTCAAGGCGGCGATCTCCGCCTCGCTTTCCTTGATAAGCTTCTGCGTCAGATTGATTGCCCTCGTCAGCTGCCGGCTCTCACTCTCTAAACCCTGGATCAAACGGCTGGTAAGGGAAATACGCTCCTCCAGGTTATAAAGGACATTCAGGGCATCCTTCTCCTCCTGCTCCTGCCGGGCAATGCGGCGCTCGTAAAGCCGAATTTCTTCCCGCAGACTTTCCAGCTCACCCTGTTTGGCTACAATCTGCTGGTCCAGCTCTTCCAGTTCCTGAAAACTCTGACCAGCCGCCAGAGTGAGCGTGAACACCACTGCCATCAGCATTGGCCGAAAAGAAAAATACATATTAATTAAAGGTAGAAGAGGTATTGCGATTAAGCAACGGTTTTGAGCTTTAGGCACTTGACATTTTGGATTCATAAAGGCCAACTTATCCTTATGCGCAGTGCCATCTGGGAGAACATTTTCCGCAGGCATGACGAAAGGTTATCCGAAACCGCCCTCGCAATCAGTCACGTTCCCGTTTTCAGGGGCCTCTCACGCAGAGAACTCAGAGCGGTTGAGAACATCATCCACCAGCGTGAATACCATGCCGGGGAGGCCATTTTCCACCAGGGCGATCCTGGACTCGGAATGTATATCATCATTAAGGGACAGGTACGGATCGTTAACAACCAGGACCCGGACAATCCAATCATCTATTCTGAACTTAACGACGGTGACTTTTTCGGAGACCTGGCGCTTGTTGATGAAGCGAACCGCTCCGCCACCGCCCTGGCCGCCGCCGACACGCGTGTCATCGCTTTCTTCCGCCCCGAATTGAAAGATATCCTCACCCGCTTCCCGAATCTGGGCAATAAAATCCTTATTAATCTGGCCAGCGTCATCGCCCAACGCCTGCGCAAAACCAACGACCTGCTCATCCAGGCCCAACAGCAGAACAACCGTGAGTCATCCTAACCGCCGCTGGATTCCAAGCAGGCGACGGACAGGCCTGGTCCCGGGCTTCTGACATGCCAGCAGAGTCCCTCACGCCAGCACGGAAATTCCTGCAAACCCTCATTCGCAGCTCGCAGATCATTGTCCCCCTCGCTGCGGTAATACTGCTCTGGAAGCATGTGGCCCCGGTCCTGCTACTGCTGGTCCTGGCCCTGCTCTTATACAGTATTCTCGCTCCCCTTGTCAATTGGCTGGAAAGCCACTTCGCAGGCAACCGCCTGCTGGCCGTCCTGACTGTATATCTCGCCATCATTCTCATCATCGTCGGGGCAGTATATATGCTGGGGGGAACGCTTATCGAACAGGCAAATACCCTGGTCGCGTCCTTTCAAGGGAAAAACCTGGAAGAACTCATCACCAACCTGAAGGAATCGGTGCTGGCGATCATTCCGCAATCCGCGCAACCGAGGGCCGAAGAATACCTTCTTTCCGTGGTCGAGTCCCCGCCCCCCTTTCTCTCCGACCTCGCTGGTAGCCTCGCTGGCATTGTTTTCGCACTCGCCGATATAGTCGGCAAACTCGTCCTCGTGCTGGTCTTCACCTTTATCCTGCTGCTGGAATCGAGGAACTTCAAGGTGCTCTTCATGCGAGCGGTGCCCAACGCCTACTTCGAAATGACCCTAAATCTGCTGGAGAAAATTCAGGCCCAGGTAAGCGGTTACCTTCGTGGTCAGGGAATGGCCGCCCTGAATGTGGGCATCCTCTCGACGATAGGGCTCTTCCTGATCGCCCAGTTTGGGGGCATCAAAATCCCCTACTTCGTCATTATTGGTATGCTCGCCGGACTGGCCAACCTGATTCCGTTCATCGGCCCCTTTGTCGGCATGGTCCCCGCAATTGCCGTCTACCTGATGACCCCGCAACCGGCCGGGATCAACGCCGTGGTGATCTTGGTGATCATCGCCATGTTCCTCACCGTCCAGGCCATCGACAATTTCTTCGTCTCTCCGAAGATCATGTCCGCCAACGTGGGGATACACCCCCTGGTTGTGATTGTGGTGATCATGATCGGCGGCTCCCTGATGGGGCCTTTGGGGATGCTCTTCGCCGTCCCCGCCTATGGGGTCTTGAAAGTGACCCTCGTAGAGGTGGTGTGGGGGCTTAGAGCATATCGGATTATTTAGGGTCCTGCGTCCAATTCAAGCCGGCGTATCGCGCAGCTCAAGTTCCCAGCCTCAGAAAGTAGCTATTTCATCAACACCATCTTGATGCTCTTGGTGAACGCAGGCGTTTCTCCACCCTGCAACGGGACAAGCAGGCGGACAATGTAGATGCCGGTGGGCATTTCACGGCCATCACTGCTGGTACCGTTCCAGATTACCTGGTGATAACCCGCTTCCATCCGCCCATCAACCAGCACAACGACCACCCGGCCCAGCAGGTCATACACCACCAGCCTGACCGCAGCAGCCGCAGGTAAGTCAAACCGGATGGCGGTGGCGGGATTGAAGGGATTGGGGTGGTTTTGGTATAAACGATACCTCGCTGGGACCGGGTCCCCATTCTCCAGACCCACGAAGGCATCGTACATCGCATGAACATGCTGGGGATCAGGGTTGGAGAGCTCCTGCTGGTCATCAAAGAAGCTCTCGACCCACTCCGGCAACGTCTGGGGAGCCTCACCCGACTGCATGGCCTGCCAGGCTTCGTCCGTCAGGCGATCCGCCATGGGCCAGACAAACTCGTAGTAGGAGAACATGCCACCACGGGTCACGTACAACTGGCCATTGATTTCCGTGATCACATAGAGACTGAGCGGATACCCGACCCCTTCCTCAAGCACCGTCAAGGTGTTAAAGTCCGTATGCACATCGGCAACGACAGCCATATCTTCATCCGTGTCCGATTCAAACTCCAATTCGGCGGGAAAAGAAGTAAGCTCGTCTAGGGTTTCGCCAATATTGATGATCACTTCATAGTCAGCGGTTGAAAGGTCCTGACCGACCAGCTCTTTCTCCGATATGGCCTTCAGAGACAGGAGCAATTCCTCCATATCATCATACCGCCAATCGAACTCCGGGAAGAACAAATCCCTGGTCGCAAGTCCCTCGGCGATGAATGCCGTGAGGGCCGCCAGCCGCGCATACAGCTGCGGATTGGGCTCCACATAGCCCGGGGTAAACGGTGCCCGGGGAGGTACACTAATCACCTCCGTTGCACTCTGCTTGGCATACAGAATCGTATCATGCCGCAGCTCACCCCATGAGCCCAGCGCGGCGATAAGTTCCCGGTCTTCCCAGGCCTGGTTCTGCATGAAGGTAGGATAGCCTTCACCTTTGGGGAATAGCAGGGGCATGAGCGAATAGAGCCAGTTCCAATAGAGGTTCTGGGCCCAGGTAGCAGCGGGCAGGACAGTGAATTGTTCCTTCAGGGTATCTATCTGCGCGACGTATTGGTGATCGCTGTGCTCGTTATAATAATCGTCCAGTATCTGCCAGGCCCGCTCCGAGCCTAACACGGTCATGACATCCAGGCCCCTGGGCATGAGCCGGTTCACCACAAAAGGATAGACCAGCTGATCGAGCATGTAGGAATCGGGAATATAGCGCTGCCCCATGAACCGGAAGCCTTTCTTCCAGGCATTGATCTCCGGCCAGGGCAGGTCGTCGGCTAATGTCCGGAACTGTTCCAGCAAGACATGATCAGCGAAGATGTCTACGGGCTGCTGGGCAAAATCGCCACCGTATACCTCGGTCATCACGCTCGCATAGTCGTGCAGCGTCAGATCATCCGCCTTGCCCACGAAGAACACGGTCGGGGCATAGATTCGGTCCCAGACGGTCAGGGCTGACTCGCCCCTGGTGGGGATATTATGCATGGCATGAACAAGTAGAAGCGCCTGCCGGGTAGCTTCTTTGATGGTCGCTTCAGGCATGAAGGGGTATTTGAGATGGAAGGTGATGCGGCCGTACCACATCATGGCCCGGAAGAAGCGCTGGAAGTCTGCATTGCGGGTATAGTGCCCCCGGGGGACGTACTGGCTGTAATCCTCTGAGTAAGTGAAAATGGGCGAATCAGCGGGACCGGCATGTGCCCCGATGAGGTCCAGCTCCTCCTGGACGATTTCCTGCACATCATCGGGGACGGTGAAGGTGCTGTCCAGCAGGACGGCCGCTACCGAGAAATAGGCCAGGTTTTTCAAAGCGGCCTGCTTGAGGGCGGAGTCGGAGATGGCGGCATAATGCTCCTGCGCGCGGACAACCAGGGCGGCCGTAAGGCTATCCAGATCGGGAACGAACTGATCCAGCTCCATAATCCGGAGGGTATAGTCGTACAGGATGTGGAAAGTGTGCAGCAGGGCATCGCTGGTCACGAAGATGGGGATCTGGTTATCCCGGCACTCATAATAAATATCATATATCTGCTTGTAGCCCGTGCCCTGCTGCCGGTTGGGTTGGAAGCGGGCTACGAAGCCGTTCTGGAGGAGGAGCGTCTGCTCAGCCGCTGAAAAATCGTAATCCGCAAAATTCACCACGTTGCTGAAATCAGACTCGACGGTGTAAGGTTCTAGCGAGGGAATCACATCCACTAGATAGGGACGGTAGGTGCCGAATTCCGTCTCCACATCGCTGGTAATATCGGCCAGCATCTGGGCTTTCAGTGGAACAATAAGCAGGACGCTAAATACGGTAATACTGAAGATCCGGTTCTTCATGATATTTCCCCCCTGCGAGGTTTCAAATTATGACCCTGTCATCAAATCAAACGCTTCTGAGATCCCCGTTTCTTCTACTTAATAGCCTTGAGCATTAATAACAACATCAATCGAAATTCTACCGCCTATTTACTTCAGCACTATACACTTCCTGATGGCGGAATACTCACCGGCCACGATTCGGTATAAGTAAATGCCTGACGCGACTTTCTCTGAATCCCAGCTGACCGTATGAAAACCTGCCTCTCTCTCCTCACTCACCAGGATGTCTACCAACCGCCCGGTAATATCATAAACCGCAATGGTAACGAATAGTCTTTTCGGCAACTGGAATGAAATCGTCGTAGCAGCATTAAACGGATTGGGATAATTCTGTTCAAGCCTTATCGTCCTGGGAATTATCTCTGTCGACGTCAATCCGCCCACTAGAAACTCATGTTGGTAAAGGTTATCGGGAGAATCCAGCCAGAATGACGGCTGCGCTGCCGTGATATCCATGAAGCTCGATGCCCACTCAGGCAGCTCGGACGGTGTGCTCCCGGCGAGCATCTCCCGCCAGGCTTCATCCGTCAGCCGGTTGGCTATCGGCTGAATAAATTCGTAGTAGGAAAATATAGCGCCCTGTGTGATCCGGATCGTCCCACCTTCATTTACAATTACAAAGATTCCCAGCGGATAGCCAACGCCCTCCTCCAGGCACCGGTCAGTGTTCGAGTCGGTATGAACATCGGCTATTACCGCCATGTCATCCGCCTCCTTCTCCCAGGGCTTTTGGGGATCCTTGACCTCAGTGACAAGATCCTCCATCACCTTGCCGAAGCAGAATATATTTTCGTAGTCCGATGTAGAGAGGGGAATATTTTCCAGCTCCTTGATGGAAATGTCTCTCAGGAACAAAAGTAATTCCGCGAACAGATCAAGCTTAGCCCTAAATCCCGCCAGAAGAAGATCACGCGCTTGAAGGCCTTCGCTGGTATAGCGCACCAGGCTGGCTAAACGGGCATACAGGAAGGGATTGGGTTCAACGTAACTTTTAGGGGGCCCCGGTGCTACCCCACACGGGCTCATACTTTGCTTGGCATAGAGAATGGTATCGTGCCGCAGCTCGGCCCATGAGGCCAGCGCGGTCAGGAGTTCCTTGTCCGCCCAGGCCAGGGTCTGCATAAAGACCGGGTAACCCGCTCCCTTTTCGTAGAGTAGCGGCATCAGGCAGTAGAGCCAGTTCCAATACAGATTTTGTGCCCAGGTCTCTGCCGGCAGGGCGGTAAACTCCGCTTTAAATTCGCTGATTTTTTCAGGATAGTTCTCGTAAGCGGTCTCCTGATAGACCGAATCAAGCAGCGTATAGGCCCGCTCCGATCCTAAAATGGTCATAATATCCAATCCTTTGGGCATCCAACGCTGATGTTCCGGGCTGCCGACATAGGGATAGATTAAGTGAGCAAACATGTAAGAATCAGGAATAAACCGCTGCCCCATGAAGCGGAAGCCCTTATAGGTGATGTAGGTATTGTATATCCAGTTGGGGATTTTCGGCTCGGGCAGCTTCTGGGCTTCGATCATGAACTCATCGAGGAGGAAGGAGTTGGCCAGGCTGTCCGGTGATAGCGTGAGAAA
>JBGVTM010000325.1 GCA_041862535.1 Candidatus Neomarinimicrobiota bacterium
GGAAGTTGAAGCCTGGAGCCAGGTCGATATCGAGGTCTTCATCAGCCACGACGACCTGGCCATGACCAAGGGGCCCATCTTCCGCCCCGACTGGTTCCGGGAGCACATCTTCCCCCATTACCCTCAGATATGGAAGCCGCTGAAGGACAAGGGCATCAAGGTTATCTTCTGCTCGGATGGCAACTATGGGCCCCTGATCGATGACATCGCCGCCGCAGGGGCCGATGGGTTCATCATCGAACCCTCGGTTGATCTTCAGACCGTAGTGGGTAAATATGGAGGCCGCAAAGCCATCATCGGCAACGTCGATACCAAGGTGCTGACCTTCGAGGGGGAAAAAGAGATCGAGGCCGAGGTAAGGAGGTGCGTATCCACGGCCGGCCACCACCCGGGTTTTTTCATCAATGCTGTGGGTGGTATCCCTCATAATATCCCGCTGAAAAATGTGGAGGCCTACTTCGCTGCTTGTCGGAAGTACCGAAGTAGAAAGGTGACGACCTGAAGAAGCTCATCTGTCTCCTGGTTATCAAAACGCGCTCTTATCGCTTACCAAAACTGCGGTACGTACTCGCGGTAGGTCTCCAGATAGTCGTCGAGGATCTGCTGGGCCACGTCCAGATCGGTGATGACCGGGTCCAGCAACAGGCATTGCAGGGCGGCTCGGCGGTCGCCATTGACGGCGGCGTCTACACACAGGCGGGCGACGGTGATCTCACGGCGACACAGTTCGGCGATGGGCTCCGGCAGCGGCCCCACGGCGATTCCCTGCACCCCAGCCCCACTGATCAACCCGGGTATTTCGACTATGGCTCCCTCTGGCAGATTGGAGATGTGGCCCTGGTTGGGCAGGTTCACCGCCAGGTGGTAATGGTTCCCCGCCCCGGCGATGTTCTCGATCATCTCCAGTGCGCCTTCGCTGTCGGCGTCGCGCAAGCTTTCAATGCCCTTCTGACCCGCGCCCATCTTGGCGATGTCGTCGTGGCCGTGCCCGCGCAGCTTGTCCCACAGCTCCCAATCGTAGAGGCTGAGCTCGTATTTCTCCCACGGCTTGGTGACCGGATCGCTTACCCAGGGCAGGTACTCACTTATGTGCTCGTCGCCGGGAATCGGGAACCATCCAAAAGTGTCATACAGGCGGCGAGTCAGCGGCTCGAAGGTTGGGTCGAAGGCCACCCAGCGCTCGGCGAAGAGGGGATACAAATCCTCACCGGTGCGCTTGTCGTGCACGTCGAGCATCCAGGTGAAATGGTTGAGCCCGGCAGCCTTGATGTCAATGCGCTGCAGCGCTTGATGAGCTATGTGCATCAGGCGCGGCCAGATTTCCGGATCAGCGTGGGTACTGATCACGCCATCCGGCACTTCAATGCCCAGGTAATCGGCCAGCACCAATCCCACCATTCCATAGCCAGTGTGGATCCCGTGGCACAGGCCGACGACCTTGACGTCGCTGTAGCGGGCGATGGCATCGCAGATGCGTATCATCGGATTGGTGTAATTGATGAACCAGGCGTCGGGACAGGCCTGCTCCATATCGTGCACGATCTCCATCACCGGACCGATATTGCGGGCGGCGTGGGCAAAGCCCCCCGGTCCTCCGTTTTCGGCATAGGGCTGGCGCACGCCGTACTTCAAGGTAATCTCGTAATCCGATCTCCACAACTTTTCGCGGGGTCCCACCTCGATAGCGGAGACGACGAACGCGGTGCCGTCGAGGGCATCGGCGTGGTGAGTGTGGGTGGTGATGGTCATCCGGGCATCCCACTCGCGGTTGAGGCGCTCGGCCAGCCGGGCAATCAGCGCCAGCGTGTCAGCGTTCCGGTCCACCAGGGCCAGATGGCTGCCGCGCAGTCGCTCGCTGCCCATCAACGCGGCCACGGTATTGAGTCCGAAAATGGCGCTGCCTGCGCCGATTAATACGATCCTTGTCGGGAGCATAGGGCTACTCTCCTTGGGAAAAACGAACTGAACCTGTACTCACGAACTAAATCCATGCAGCGATTTGCCGAATCCAAATCCGGCACTTGGCTAACCTGATAGAAGACACCCCCAATCAAGCGATGTTCCTGAAGTGCTCTCCAAAAATCCCCAAATTCCACGCTAACGATAAGTGGCAAATCTCCAGTCCACCGCTTGAGTTGATCAAGGATTTCAAAGGCAGGAGCAAATCCCCTGTCATCCCCCAAATAGATTGCTTTCAGGCCGCTGACCGTGGAAACAGCCTCCAAAAGGTGCCGACCGTTACCATGGATGTGTAACACCCCTCCGTCAAATTGCGCGAAAATCCTTGCCAATGTCTCTCGTCCCCATTGTTCAAAGTAATCTACCGAAGTCATGTGGAAAGGGTCAACACTCTCAGATATGATTCGACCAGGGATCCACTGGACCATATTGCTACAGGTGCCTCCTTCGAGAAGAGGCACTTTTTCAAAAAACGTGTTTTGAACCTTTAAGTTCAGGTCAAAGGAGAAGTCGATGGCCCTCTTGACCATCTCCGGCTGTTCGAACAAACTCAGGTAGGTTCTTGTCGCCCCGACCAGTTCAAAAACAAAGTTGAGGCCGTTAATAAGAATGAAGTGACTAATCCCGAACTTTCCCTGTGAGGCTTCCATAAACGTCTCTAATTGATGCAGATAACGCTGAAACCATTCACGCTCTTGGCTGAATGACAAGCGCTCAAATTCCGACCAATCGCGCAGTATGGGCGGGACCATTGACGAAATCCAGCCTGTATCGGGATCAGACAGGAATCGCACATCACCCCCCACCAAGCCACCATATAACCCCTGGTCCATCTCGCTCAAATATGCACTGGGGACTGAATCGTCCCCAATGGGAATGCGCTCCCGCAAATAGGCATCCCAGAATCTGACCCGCTCGCCGGGGTCCGGATACTCGCAGTATCCAGGTGGATGCTTCTCCGTAAACTCTTTCAGCGCGGCACTCGGCAATTGCATTGAAGCCAGGATGATATTTTGAGAACGCTGCTCATACAGGCGCCGGAGCCTACGCAAAACCTCCGATCCTCCAGGACAATAGCTCAAGGGAAAGCCCATTTTCCCCTCCTACTCCCATGTGTTATCGGCT
>JBGVTM010000326.1 GCA_041862535.1 Candidatus Neomarinimicrobiota bacterium
GCGGCGACCTCATCAGGACTCACCTGGGCATAGCATCCCACCGCGGCCACCCATCCCCGCGGCGAGGCCGCCACCGCCTGGCGAACGGCCTGGCGGCTCTTTGCGTCCGCCTCAGATGTCACCGTGCAGGTGTTGATGATGCTCAGGTCAGCCTCCGCCCGGAAGGGCACCACCTCATACCCCCGCTGACGAAACCGGGCCGCAATAGTATCCGTCTCGGCCTGATTAAGCTTGCACCCCAGGGTATGGAAGCTCACCCGGCGAATTGCCCGTTGCTTATGAAAGTCACTAGTCACCGGCATTTAAGGCTTGATGTGCGGTTGTAGATCCTATGGCAAACACTCAATACAACTAGGAAAATTACCCGTCGAGGGGCCCGAAGGGAACGACTTTTCCGTATGCTGGGGTGGTTCAGGTGGGAGGTACAAGATGTAGGGGCAGGGCGGCTAGGTTCGGGGCTGCAGCACCTGGAAGCTGCGACCGGAGACGTTGGTGAGCGTCAGTTGCACATTGGGCTTGGTGGCATCGCCGGAGGACTGGCCGGTGAAGGCGAGAGTGAGGCTCAAAGGCTGACTAGTGGAGGCTTGACCGTAGACCTTGGCGGTGAATAGGCATACCAGAAGTAGTATCACAAGGGGAATCGTATGTTGGCGGGATTTATGCATCGGAAGTTCCTTTCTGAAATAAATTATCGGATTAACTCCATTGATATGGTTTACCAACCTGTACACGTACTGGCTCCAGTCAGGGTAATCCTGCCATAGGGGGTCTGTTTGGGTGAACCGCCCCAGCCGGGGTACTTATTCGCCAGCGGGTCCACTTGGGTCTAGCCGCCCAACTGGCGAAATCCCGCACACTGCTAAGATATTCGGTGTAATACAAGTGATCCTTTAAATTGGGTGCGTTGCCTTTGCCAAAGGTTACCAGATCATAGCTCATCGTTCCGCCTTTGGTGCATTTCAATTTTCCTTACTCCTCCATGTTCTTACCGGAGGTAATAGTCTAACGCTCCACCCTGAACTGGGGCCAATCTTCTCCCGGCCCTTCGAGGGTAATGGCCCTTATCTTCCACTTGTCCCCAATCTCAGTAAGATGATACACAAGGGTATCCGGCGGATCCTCGAAAATGGTAAACATTGTAGAATCGTCTATTATGCCATACGGATACGGCAGTAGACCAGTGGGCTGTTTCAAATTAAAAAGTTCTTCGAATAAGTCCCGACCTTGCTCCTTATAAATTTCTATTGCCTCGGGGACGAAACATTGGTAAAACGTTGTTGTATCGCCATATTTTAGAGACGCATGCATACACGCCAACGTATAGTTCACACTAGGGAACGTAAATAATTCAACCCCGTAGGGCTCCACCACCTCCCACTTCACACCCCGCACGCCTGGCTCCCTCAGTACAATTTCCTCTACCTTATCCAGATATATTTCAACATCATCCGTCGCCTGAAACCATAGATTTGGCTCAATAAACCTCGTAACCATGGGATTGGGGGCAATTCTGCCTTTCGCATATGGCCGCGTCAATGTCACAACCCCGGTTGCTTGATCAATCTCAGGTACTAGTATTTCGAAACCGTAATAGGTCAGAATTTGAACTGTGTACTTCAGACTCTCTTCATCAATCTGCTCCTTCTGGCACGAAAAAACGAAAAGCAGAAGCAGGATGAATAAGAAATCCAGCCAACGTTTTATGAGAATCATAGCCATCCTCCGATGCATCAATAATTATTAGTAATGCTTTTATTGATTGGATTCAGGACCGGTCGGGTCAACCTCGC
Organism: Candidatus Neomarinimicrobiota bacterium; assembly: GCA_041862535.1. Classification (NCBI taxonomy): domain Bacteria; kingdom Pseudomonadati; phylum Fidelibacterota; species Fidelibacterota bacterium. The sequence goes on from JBGVTM010000326.1 coordinate 1,791, forward strand.
CTTTCTGCCACAGGTCCCACCACCAATCCCAGAAGGATTCCTGTTTTTCTTCGAACCTGTCTGGCTCTCCAAAAGCCTCCAGGTTAAACCATGTATCGATATCATAGTCCGCATTCTTTAACTGTTGATGCGCAGTTTCGTGCAAGATCGTCCTTTTTAACAATTCGAAAGCTGCGGCTTTCTCTTCTGCGGGGCCACTTTCCAGCTTTACAACCAACCAAGCGGCCACCTGAATCTTGTTCTTCTGTTCGGGACCTACGGGTGGAGGCTCGTTTCCTTGATATCTACCGGCGGCCCATTCATGTATTGGTATTTCTGGAAGAATAACCTCTGGGCCTCTTCCAGGTTCTCCGATTGGCTCCCCTGTATCACTCAACAATCCAAAGCCAACAAACTCGCTGACAGGCACCCCAATCCTAGTATGGAATGTAGCCCTCACTCTCGGATCATATAGCGCTAATTGTTCCGCTGAGTAGATGGCTAGAGCTAGAATCGGATATTTCCTCATCAAAGATTCCTTGATCACAATCTTCCCGTTCGGATCAACATAAATCAGCGGATTATCCAGCGCGTACACGTACGGGCTCCAGCCAGGGTAGTCCTGTCCTAGCGGATCTGTTTGGGTAAACCGCCCGAGCTCGGGATCATAATAGCGGGCACCGAAGACAAACCCTCCCCGCTCGCTTCGCGAGGCCCCTCCCTTTTGAAGGGAGGGTGATTCACACGGTGATTGATTATTCATTTGTGTGATCGAGTTCATCTATGTACTGGCTTAATCGTTCAATGAC
>JBGVTM010000327.1 GCA_041862535.1 Candidatus Neomarinimicrobiota bacterium
TCGATCTGTTCCCGATGTTCCTTAAATAATTCGGCGCATTTGTGGGCATCTTTGAGGGATTCGACACTCCCATGATTGGTATCCTCAAGCGAGAGCGCCACTGTATTGATATCTTCATTCTTCAGCAGCTTCAGGATGGTTTCGCGGCCTGTTTTACATAAATGATCGGGGAAGAAACCACGATTCCCAACAATCAAACCCAGAGTGACTTTTACCATTTTGTTACTCCTATCCTTTTTGTCCATAATAGGCATTCTTGCCGTGCTTTCTGAGAAAGTGTTTATCGAGCAGACTATTCGATATAGGCTCTTGCGCGGGATTAATCAACAGTGTTCCGAAGGCCATCCTGGCAACCTGTTCGAGAACCACAGCGTTTTCTACAGCCTGCGCCGGACTTGCTCCCCAAGTGAATGGTCCGTGATTGGCCACCAGCACCGCCGGTTGCAGCAGTGGATTGAGATCAGCAAATCGCCGGACGATCACCTTGCCCGTGTTCACCTCATAATCGTGCTTGACCTCGTTCTCCTCCATGACATCAGTGACCGGGACCGGACCGTGGTAATTATCGGCGTGGGTGGTTCCATAACATGGTATCTCGCGGCAAGCCTGGGCCCACATGGTAGCATAGGTGGAGTGCGTATGACACACTCCACCGATTCCCTCGAAATTCCGGTAGAGTTCGAGATGTGCAGGCGTATCCGAAGAGGGACGTAATTCCCCTTCGAGAACCCGTCCTTCCAGATCAAGCAGTACCATTTTCTCCGGTGTCAGATCATCATAGGAGAGACCGCTTGGTTTTATGGCAACCACGCCATTCTCGCCGGTGATTCCACTGACATTCCCCCAGCTATGGATAACGAGCCCCTGTTTCTGCAGCTCAAGGTTTGCAGCACACACCTCTTCCCTGAGTTTCTGGTACCTTTCAGGCATTCGCCCTCTCCTTAATCTCCAGAAGTTCTTTCATTACATTGGAAAGGTCGCAGGGACCACCTTTCAGACCGAAGGCATCGTGAAGCTGCTTGTATAATCGGTAGAGTGCTTTATAAACCTCATGATTCCCCGGGATCGGGCTATAGCTGACCTCTTTGACATGACACATGGCCGATTGGGCTGCTTCAAAATCATCAAATCCACCCTTATTTTTTCCAGCTACGACTGCCGCCGCTATGGCCGCTCCCAGGGCACAGGTCTGGGCCGATTTCGAAATCTTCATTTCCCTGCCCGTCACATCAGCATAGATCTGCATCAGCATCGCATTCTTCTCTGTAACTCCACCACAGCTCACTATGTCTTCAATCATCACTCCGTATTCTTCAAAACGGTTGATGATCGCCAGCGCTCCAAAGGCTGTCGCTTCAACCAATGCGCGGTAGATCTCTTCGGGCTTGGTATGCAAGGTCTGCCCCAGCAGTAATCCGGTAAGCCTCTGGTCAACAAGAATGGTCCGGTTGCCATTGTTCCAGTCCAGGGCCAGCAGGCCTGATTGTCCCGGTTTCAGTTCAGCGGCTTTTCTGGTCAGCTCTTGGTGGGAGCCGATGTCCTTCCCACCCGGTTGAACGTAGTTAACAAACCAGTTAAAAATATCACCGACGGCAGATTGCCCGGCTTCCAGCCCCCAGAACCCGGGCAAAACGGACCCGTCAACGATGCCGCAAATCCCGGGCACATCTTCCTCCAAATCAGCAGTAACGAGCACGTCACAGGTGCTGGTACCGATGATTTTGACCAGCGTTCCTTGCTTGACGCCGGCACCGATCGCGCCCAGATGGGCGTCAAAAGCGCCCATTGCCACCGGTATTCCGGGACGCAGTCCGAGATTCTGAGCCCACTCATCCGTGAGAAAGCCCGCCGGCATATCCACCGTATGGGATTCATCGTAAAGCCGGTCGCGCAGGGCAGCGAGCTGCGGATCGAGTCTGGCAAGAAATTCCTTTGCCGGAAGTCCGCCCCAGCCATTATTGAACATCGCCTTATGGCCAGCCGCACAGCGACCGCGTTTAATCTTTTCCGGTACAGTATTTCCCGTTAATACCGCCGGGATATAATCACAACACTCCACCCAGGTATAAGCAGCAGCAAAAACTGCCGGATCCACTCTCAGACAATGGAGAATTTTACTGAAGAACCACTCTGAAGAATAGATACCGCCACACTTCGCCAGATATTCCGGATGCTCTCTGGCTGCTAATTCGGTTATCTCCGCAGCTTCGGCATGGGAAGTGTGATCCTTCCACAACCAGGCCTGAGCGTTGGGATTATCATTGAACTGCTCGTGCATGCTCAAAGGCACGCCATTCCTATCAACTGATAAGGGTGTAGACCCGGTGGTATCAACTCCGATGCCAATAATATCGTCGGGTGAAAAATTCAGGTTCCTTACGGCAGCCTGAGCGAGAGCCCCTTTAGTGGCAGCCTCAAGGCCTGTATGGTAGTCGGCCGGGTTCTGTCTGGCGAGATTATGATCGGTGGGATCGGTTATAATACCGGCTTCCCCAGTCTCATATACATGCACGGCCGTGCCCAGTTCTTCACCATCGTTAACATCTACAATCAAGCACCGCACAGAATTAGTGCCAAAATCAAAGCCTATTGTAGATGCCATAACCGCCCTTTCTTTCCAGGATCCCCAACTGGTAATCCAGTTTCCATTACCAGAAATAGATATAGAAAGCTACAATGATTCCCAGGTCAATCGCTGTATTTTAAACATCCCATCTGTTCCAACCTGCCCGGTCTCCGGCAACCTGCTCAGGCGTCGCTGAGGCCAAGGCCAGTTCCTTGCTGCGCGCATAACAGGGTAGGAATCCCCACCCCGGCACCAGGATCTGTCAACGATGCCCCTAACAATAAGCCATAGCCATCCCGGTCCTGGCACCGGGGCCAGCAAACCCTTGGAAGTGATGCAAGTCCCTTTTAGTTTTAGCCCCACTGGTGCCCATTTCTTTGATGACATACACATGACCGGAAAGAAGCTACCCCCCACAGCCTACGAACTGAAAGAAGGCGAACAGTACGTCCCGTTCACCCACGGTCAGACCCTGACCGAATTCACCCTGAAGGCGGCGCTCGCCGGCATCCTGTTAGGCATCGTGTTCGGCGCCGCCAATACCTACCTCGGGCTCAAGGCCGGACTCACCATCAGTACTTCCATCCCGGTGGCCGTGCTGACCGTAGTGGCCTTCCGGTTGTTCTCAGGTCTCGGACTGCGGCACAGCATCCTGGAGTGCAACATGTCGCAGACCATCGGCTCAGCCAGCTCTTCGGTAGCCTCCGGTGTGCTGTTCACCATTCCGGCCCTGTTCATCTGGGGAATGAATCCGGCGTGGCGGCAGATCACCCTGCTGGCGATGTGCGGCGGATTGATCGGCGTGCTGGCCATGATCCCGCTGCGCCGTTATCTGATCAAGCGCGAGCATGGCAAGCTGCCGTACCCCGAGGGAATGGCCTGCGCCGAGGTCCTGGTCGCCTCAGAGGAAGGCGGTAAGCAAGCGTCGGGCGTGTTCTGGGGCATCGGCGTGGGGATGTTGTTCAAGCTCATCACCGACGGCTTCAAGTTCGTTCAGGACACCTTCCAGCTGGCGCTCGGCTTCAAGGCTAACATCGCCGTGAGTGTCTCGCCGCCCCTGATCGGCGTGGGCTACATTCTGGGCATCCGGATCGCCACGGTGATGGTGGCCGGCGGGGCGCTTTCGGCCTTGGTCATTATTCCGCTGATCAACTGGTGGGGCACCGGCTTGACCGCGCCGCTATTTCCCGAAACCGAGAAACTGATCCGGGATATGTCCGCCGGCGAGATCTGGAACCGGTATGTGCGTTACATCGGTGCGGGGGCAGTCGCTACAGGGGGAATCATCACCCTGATCAGGTCGGTCCCCACCATGGTCGAATCCTTCAGGCTCGGTCTGAAGCAGATTGCGGCGCGCATTGAAGTAACAATTGCAGAACGGACCGACCGCGACCTTTCATTCAAGACAGTGCTGGTCTTTATCGGGGCCATCCTGCTAGTCCTTACGCTCGTGCCCGGCATTCTGGGATACCTCGACTCCATACCGGTTCGGGCAGCGGCTTCCCTGCTGATCGCCATCTTCGCCTTTTTCTTCGTCACCGTCAGCTCCCGGATCGTCGGGCTGGTTGGTGTCACCTCCAATCCCACCTCGGGCATGACCATCGCCACCTTGCTCGGCACCAGCCTGGTCTTTTTCCTGCTGGGCTGGACGGATCTCGCAGGAAAGGCTACGGCCTTAATGGTGGGAACCGCGGTCTGCATTGCTGCCTCCATTGCCGGCGACACGTCCCAGGATCTCAAGACCGGATTCATCCTGGGGGCAACACCGCGGCGGCAGCAGATCGGTGAACTGGTCGGCGTGATCACCTCAGCCGGGGTCGTTTGTCTGGTCGTGATGCTACTGCATCAGACCGTAGAAGGCGGACTGGGAGGTGAGGAACTGCCAGCGCCTCAGGCCGTGTTGATGAAGCTGGTTATCGACGGAGTGTTGGACCAAAACCTGCCCTGGGTGCTGATCTTCATCGGTATCGGCATAGGGCTCGTGGCGGCCATGTTCAAGATCCCGGTACTCGCCTTCGCCGTCGGTGTCTATCTCCCTCTATCCACGATGGCGGCTGTATTTCTGGGCGGTCTCATGCGTTACCTGCTGACGCGAGCACGACCGGCGGCTGAAGCCGAGCGGCGCCGCGAACAAGGGGTGTTGTTCGGGTCGGGTCTCGTCGGAGGCGGGGGACTGACCGGAGTCTTGCTGGCCCTATGGGTGGGAGTCCGGGGCGGCCAGAGGATCGAGGGCTTCCCGCTGAAACTCCCTGAGCCCGCTGCCGAGGCGCTGGCGCTGCTCACCATCGCGGCACTCCTGGGCATTATGACCGTTTACATCAAAGGCCGCCGCCAGGCCTGATCCGCAACCCGGCCAAAGGAATTTGAGTTTCAGCGCCTCAAGCTAAATGCTTTCAGGCTCATCCTTACTCCAGCAATATTATCCAGA
>JBGVTM010000328.1 GCA_041862535.1 Candidatus Neomarinimicrobiota bacterium
CACCGAAACGGAAGCGGCGGCTCCGTAAGGGCACAATCTTGACTCCCATAGAAGTCAAGCGCGTGAAAAAAATGATCTCCGCATAGGAATAGGATCATGCCCAGAGCCACCAGTAGTATACCCCGACACCGCCGGCATCGGAAGATCGTTAAACAGGCCAAGGGCTATTATGGGGCCCGGTCTAGGAATTACCGGACAGCCAAGGATGCCGTTAGCCGGGCCCTGATTTACGCCTACCGGGACCGGCGCCAGCGCAAACGCCAGTTCCGCCGTCTCTGGATCGCGCGGATCAATGCCGCCGTTCGCCAGCACGGTATGAACTATTCTGAGTTCATGCACGCCCTGCGGGAACAGAATATGGAGCTGAATCGCAAGGCCTTGGCCGACATGGCCGTCCGTGATCCCGAGGGTTTCAAAGCCCTGGTCAAATCCCTTTCATAGTTAAGGATGAGCCTGCTCGCGGACATTCAGCAGGTCCGTGCCGAGTTTGACCGCTGCCTCGAAGCAGCCCGGTCAGGCGACGAGACTGTCGAGCAGCTCCACATTACCTTTCTGGGTAGGAAGGGGAAACTGTCGGCCCTTTTTGTTCGCATGGGGACCTTACCTCCTGAAGAGATTCCCGAGGCAGGTCGCCAGCTGAATACGGCCAAGGAATATTTCTCTCAGGCCATCGAGGCGCTGGCAGAAGAATTACAGCCGGAAGTCCGGGCCAAGGAACCCGAGCGGGACCTTACCCTACCCGGCGACCCCATCCCCCTGGGGACTACGCACCCCGTCATTCAGATTGAAGACAGCATCAAGGAAATTTTCCTGCGGCTGGGATTCTCGGTTTTCTACGGTCCTGAGGTGGAAACAGAGTTCTACAATTTCGAAGCTTTGAATTTTCAGCAGGATCATCCCGCTCGGGATATGCAGGATACTTTCTACATTGATGACGACCTGCTCCTGCGGACTCATACGTCCAATATTCAGATTCACGCTATGCAGACCATGCAGCTTCCGCTGCGGATCATCATGCCGGGGCGGGTCTACCGCAGCGAGGCCATCAGCCCCCGCAACTACTGTACCTTCCATCAGATTGAGGGACTAGTTGTGGATCATAACATCTCTATGGCGGAGCTGAAAGGGACACTTCAGCATTTTGCCCGGGAGCTATACGGGCCCGATACCAAAACGCGCTTTCGCCCCAGCTACTTTCCCTTCACTGAACCCAGTGCCGAAATGGATATCTATTGGGGCCTGGAGTCGGAAACCGACTATCGCGTCACCAAAGGCACTGGTTGGTTGGAAATCCTGGGTTGCGGGATGGTCCACCCCAATGTCTTACGGGCAGTAGACGTCGATCCCCTGGAATGGACTGGTTATGCCTTCGGGATGGGGCTCGAGCGGATGGCCATGCTCAAATGGGGCGTAGGGGATATCCGGTACTTCTACGAAGGTGATCTGCGCTTTCTACAGCAGTTTTGACCATGAAAGTTTCCGTTGATTGGTTGAGAGACTTCGTCGATTTCGACTTATCGCCGGACGATCTGGCCGTGACCCTCACGGCTCTGGGACTGGAAGCCGTCGTCGAATCTAAAGCCTACGATTTCGATGGGGTGGTAGTAGGGAAAATTATCGACTTTGAGTCCATCCCTGATACTAGACATCTGACTCTTTGCCAGGTGGATATTGGTAGGGGAATAGTACCGATTGTCTGCGGGGCACCCAACGTGGCCATAGGCGCTCTTGTCCCTTTAGCTATGGTAGGTGCCAGCTTACTAGATGGTATGAAGGTAAAGGCAACTAAAATCCGTGGTCAGGTGTCTGAGGGGATGATGTGCGCCGAGGATGAACTGGGACTCTCTGATGACCATAGTGGTATCATGATCCTTGGCAGTCAAGCAGTATTAGGCCAAGACTTAAAGGATTACTTGAAATTATCCCGGGAAACTACGCTTGATCTTGACCTTACGCCCAACCGAGGTGACGCTTTCAGCCACCTGGGAGTCGCTCGTGATCTAGCAGCTAAACTGCAAATCACAATCAGAATGCCGCCTATTTCCTTCAAGGAAGGTCCGACACCGATTGAAGAGCTGGCCCGCTTGGATGTCTCTGCTCCTGATGGCTGCCATCGCTATACCGCTCGAGTCATCACAGGGGTGAAAGTCGGTCCCTCACCGGATTGGATTGTCAGACGGCTGGAGGCGGTGGGCCTGCGTACGATCAACAACGTTGTAGATGCCTCCAACTATGTTCTCATGGAGTTGGGGCATCCGCTTCACATCTTCGACTATGATCGCCTGGCGGAACACCGGATTGATGTTTATTATGCCCAGGCTGGCCAGATATTTACTACCCTGGATGGACAGCAGCGGGTGCTCAATGAAAAGCATCTCCTGATCGCCGATGGGGCAGGACCGGTTGCCCTGGCCGGAATCATGGGTGGACTGGAATCGGAGGTTACTGAAGCTACCACCAATGTGCTGATCGAAAGCGCCTACTTTGCCCCTTCTGTCATTCGACGAGGCTCTAAATCCCTGGATCTGTCCAGCGAGGCCTCGAAGAGATTTGAGCGGGATACCGACATCGAAGGCCTTATCACGGCCCTCGATCGGGTGGCGGCTCTGATTGTTGAATTGGCCGGGGGTACGGTCGCTAAAGGACGCCTTGACGTTTATCCCACAGTACACCACCCCAGGGAAATTGAACTCTCCATTGCCTTCACGAATCGCCTGTTGGGCACCAGTCTAAGCGGGGAGGAAATGGCCGGCTTTCTTGGGAGACTGGGAATTAGCGTCAACCAGCAGGACAAAGATACATTGCACTGCACGGTACCCTTAAGTCGCCCGGAGTTGATCCAGCCCGTGGACCTGATTGAGGAGATCGCCCGCCTGGTAGGTTACGATAGAATCCCCGCCGTGGAAGGGGTGGATGTACGCTTTACTGCCCTCATTAACGATCCCCAGGCCTATTTTTCCAAGGTACGTACTTCGCTTGTATCCTGGGGTTTCCACGAGCATATGGCCAATACCCTGACGTGCCATGATTACGCGGGCCTATTCTCAGACGTGGATGCCATTGAACTTCGTAATCCCCTAAGTAAAGAAATGGCCTTTTTACGCACCTCACTTCTTCCAGGTTTGGTACAAGCGGTGGCATTTAACGAACGCCGCCAGAACCGTGATGTCCAGCTATTTGAAATCGGCGCTGTTCATCAAGCCCATGCTGAAGCCTATAACCGCGCCCGGGAGACTTTTATGCTGGGCCTGGTCTCCACCCTTGGTGCAGGCAGTGGCACAATCCACTGGAAAAAACCGGCTCCTAAAGATTTCTATTTCCTGAAGGGCGTGACCACACAACTGCTGCAGAATTTGGGTATTCCCGCAGTGACTTTCGCACCCACAAAAGCCAAGGGTTTAATCTCTCCCCTAGAGGTTCGCGCAGGCGATAATATTATCGGTAAACTGGGCGAAGTGAAAGCCGAGGTACACGAACTATTTGCCCTTGAGACTCCGGTGGCGGTAGCGGAACTGGACCTGTCTCAGATCGGGCAGCTCCGGGAAGGGGCTGAGACTACCTATAAAGATGTGGTTCCATACCCGATTGTAGAGCGTGATATAGCTATAGAGGTTTCTCTGGAGGCCACCGCAGCCGAGATACTCGATACCATCCATCGTGCAGGTGGCAAATATCTCCGTGACGCCCGCATTTTCGACTTATATTCCGGCAAAGGCATCGGGAAAGGGAAGCGGAGCCTGGCTTTCCGTCTTTATTTCCAATCCGATGAGCGCACCCTGAAGGATGATGAGGTGGATCAGCACATCTGGAGCATAGCAGAGGCGTTAAGGCAGCGCCATCAAGCGCGATGGCGTAAATCCTGAGAACTGAGGCGACAAGGGAGGATGACCATGAAAGATCAAGAACATAACCTAGTCCGGGTTACTATCTACGGCCATGAGTACACGGTGCGTGCGGTGGCGGATCCGGACTATATCGTCGAGGTAGCGTCCTACGTGGATGAACGGATGCGCGAGACGGAATTGAATCTTGATGGCCCCCAGTCGCCCACTAGAATCGCCATCTTGGCTGCCATGAGTATCACCGATGAGCTCTTTACTGAACGACGCAAACGGCATTCATCACTCGAACAGATCGAAGGGCGTGCCGTGGCCTTATCCAACCTCGTTGACGAGGTACTTGAAACGACCCTGAAAGATTGATCCCCAACGGTTACCTCATCACACCGCGGCAACAATAGATTAACTCCCGCAAGAATACAACGGGATCTGCGCAGGACAAGATGCCGATAGATACTATTCTCCTGGCGGGGAAACCCGTCGCTGAGGCAGTATACAGTGGCCTCCAATCACGTATTAACGCGCTGCGTGAGACAGATACGATCCCTGGTCTGGCGGTGGTATTGGCTGGTGAGGACCCTGCTTCCACCGTCTATGTGCAGTCTAAGACCAGGGCTTTTCAGCGTCTGGAGCTATTCGCGGAAACCTTCCATCTGACGGCGTCAACTGAAGAATCTGAAGTCCTCCAGCTTATAGACCGCCTGAACGAAGACGAGCGCTTCCACGGAGTCCTGGTGCAGCTGCCTTTGCCACGGCAGATAAAATCTGAAAACGTACTGGAGCGGGTTTCGCCCCTGAAGGATGTGGACGGTTTCCATCCCGATAACCTGGGGCGCCTTCTCGCCGGTCAACCAAGATTTATACCCTGCACGCCTCAAGGGATCCTTGAACTCCTGGCTTATTATAAAATCCCCACTATCGGCCGTCATGCCGTAGTGGTTGGCCGCAGCACGATCGTGGGCAAGCCCATGATGGCCCTGCTGGCTAACAAATGGAACCGAGGAAACGCCACGGTTACTGTCTGTCATACCGGCACACCGGATATTGCCGAGTATACTAGCCAAGCGGACCTTTTGATCGTCGCTTCGGGACAACCACAGCTAATCACCCCTGAAATGGTCAAGGCCAGTGCGGACATCGTGGATGTGGGAATGAATCGGGAGCCGGACAGTTCTCCCAAGGGCTATCGTCTCGTGGGAGACGTCGCCACCGAACAGATGATGGGGCATGTCCATGCTATCACACCGGTTCCAGGAGGCGTCGGTCCCATGACTGTTGCCATGCTGGTGTCAAATACCGTGCTGGCGGCGGAAATAAGAGCTGGAGTCGCTTCCACTAAGTGAGTTATATTTAGTCCAAATGGTTACTGCATCTGAAAGAAGCGCTATGACGACAACCGATATTGTGGGCGACGTGGTACAGGTGCTCTTGAAGGAGCCGGGCGAACTGGCCTACCTGGGCTTTGAAAAAACCTCGCTCTTTTTACAGGTGGTGGGAATAGATGAAGCCGGTATCTGGTGCGCTCATCCCAACTACAACTTAGTCAAGGTAAACGATGAAGAAGGGAACCCTCTCCCACCGGAGGAGCAGGTCCATACCCAGGTGGAAGCCAATTTCCTGATCCGTTGGGAACAAATCGCCACTATTGTTCATTTCCCCGATCGTGAGGGTTTTGATTTCCCCAGTCCCTTTGAGAAGCATATCGGCTTCGTGATTCCTTCAGACGAAATGGGGGTGAAGAGCGTAGAGAAAAAATCGTAGGCATTAAATCCCAGGCCCCGGTAGCTCAGCTGGATAGAGCGTTGGTCTCCGGAACCAGAGGTCGTGGGTTCGAATCCCGCCCGGGGTACA
>JBGVTM010000329.1 GCA_041862535.1 Candidatus Neomarinimicrobiota bacterium
CCCGCTCACCCCGGGAACTTTGCTCAATAACGATGGGAACGAGCATATTATCTTTCTTAAACATAGCAAACTAGCTCTCTTTCCGCAGTTCGCGTGAAGGTTTGTGGATCATCTTGATTTTGGCATAACTCTTCAGGCGTTCAAACACAGCATCTGAGATCATGTCCTGTCTCAAATTGCGCCGGTTTTCCGGACGGCGGTAGTGATTCCGGATCTGGTTGGCCTGGGTCTCATCGGCAGCAATCAGCGCCTGAATGCGCTCTTCCACCGTTTTGTCATCTACGGTTATTTCTTCTTCTTTAATCAGCTGCTTACGCAAAAGGTACCACTTGAGGTTCCATATAATGGAGGCCCGATGCTTCTCCCGCACCACTTCCCGGTCGATCTCCTCCCGGGCTTGGACCTCCCGCTCGAGATCGGCAACCAGGGTGTCAACGTAGTTCTCAAACAGGGAGGTGGGTACTTCCAGCCGGGCGTTCCGCACGAAGTGGTCAGCTAGCTCGTGAGTCAGACGCTGGCGGCTATCCCGTTCAAAGGCGGTCTGGACCTTCGCCCCTAAATTCACCCGCAGCTGCTCAAGGCTGTCGGCATTCGGATCCACCTGGCGGGCGAAAGCATCATCAACATCCGGCAGAATTTTTTCCGTCACTCCGCGCACCGTCAGCTCGAAATGGGTCGGTATTCCGGTGTCGCTGGTCAGAATCACCCGGCGGGTATCACCCACCCGCGCTCCCCGCAGTTTTTCCAGGTTATTCCTTCCAAAGGGGTTATCGGGATGCAGGTGGATGTACTGGTTCTCCACCTTCCGGCCGATGAGGGGCATGCCACTTTCGTCCACTTCCTGTAAATCCGCCAGTATGAAATGGTTGCTGTCAATCCCGCTCTCCACCGTCCGTAACTGGGCCTGCCGCTGTCGCAGCTCATCAATAGCACGATCTACATCTCCCTCATCGTGATCGTAAATGACCTGCTCAAATTTCAAGCCCTTTTTATAAGGTGGTAAACTAACCTCCGGCTCCACCTCAAAGGTGGCCTCGAAACGCAGCGGGATTCCTTCCCGGAATTGCACCCCGCGGATGGTAGCCTGGTTGATGGGATCAAGGCCGGCATTCTCGAGGGCCGAAAGGTAGTATTCCTGAACGATGTTCTCCGCAAATTCGACTTCGGCTGCCGCACCAAACTGCTGGCGCACCAGCTTAGGAGGTACCTTTCCTTTCCTGAATCCTGGTAGCCTGACTTTCTTGCTGAACTTCTGGAGAAAGACCGCATACTTACTCTCGAGCTCCTCCCAGGGCACCTCCACCTGCAGGCGGCGAGTGAAGCTGTTAACTACAGTCAGTTCGTGCTGCACAGGACGATCTATTTCGTTCTATTGTCCCTATAACTTGCAGCAACAATTTACACCGTTGCCGCCTCAGATTCAGCCTGATTTCCCGAGGGACTCCAGGTCGACCCCCATTAGCCGGTACCTACGATGGACACCTCCGCCAGCTGTCCAGCGGTGTCCCGTTGGGGTCGACCACTTTTATCGCTGGATTCAATGGCTAGCTTGAGGGCGTCCAAATGGTCAAGCATGCTGCGGCGAATAATTTCCTTGAAGGCTAGTTCCACAAGCCTGGGTCCCAGGCTTCCCACCACAACGGATTGTAGAACGGCGGTCTTGGGCCGCCCCTCAACCGGTTGTACACTCAGTCTTTGCTGGTGGGTAAATCCACGCTGATGCCGCCGCAGACCCCACTGCGCTACCACCAGGCTGCGTGGCGGTTCCCACCGCGTAACCCTGCCTTCCCGTCTCAAAGTGACTCCTGGTAGGCACAGCTCCAATGAATAGCGGCTGTCCAGACCAGGCTTGGGGGTACCAATCCAGTGGAACCTGTGACGACGCCGGTGGCACGTCAGGCTCACAGACAGGTTGGCCAGGAACGCCCACACTACTTGCGGGCTTTCTTCAATGCGAATAGTATACTCTAGCCTGAACATATTTCAGGCTTCTAGGCGCTACCCGTCCAGGGTACCTTTATCCCAGAGATTCCAATAAAAGTTCTGACCTCCTTCTGCAGATCAATTGCCGCAGCCAACCGGCGGCTAATTTAAGGCCACCAACCACACGCACCTACCCCCTTGCCCTTGGACAACACCTGCACGCACGGCTATATACCATCTGAGCCAGACTACGAGTGTCTGGCTCAGTGCATATATGAAAACAGCCCGCCCAGCCAGGAATCGTATTCCCGCTAAGTTTCTATTCCTATGAAATCGCGCATAAGATATGCCCCGACGCGCTAGGCCTTGCTGGCCACCATAAGTAACCAGTTGCGGGGGGATGAAGTGAGTCCCAATTCTGCAAAGGCTTCATCAACTGCTTCCTTGAGGATCTCAGCACCGATGGCCAAAGGTATGCCGGGAAGGACACCCTTGATCCACAACTCATAACCGCTGATGTCTTCAAAACTTTCAAGAGGCATCTCTACCCTCACCAACTCTTTCGTCCTCACCGCAAAGCCGTGATCGGTAACGAGCCTATCATACTCCGATTCCGTCAGGCGATACCGGGCCTCAACTTTCTCCTTGGTGGGACTCAGATTATATCGGCTCTTAAGGAGACGAAACGCTTTGAGCATCCAGCGCCTATAAAATTGCTGGGATTCGGGCGGCTCACCGCCTTCGAAAAAGGTGGTGTTGAACGAAAAAATGCCTCCCCGACGAAGAGCTGCCCACACCGCTTCTATGATCTTCGCCTTTTCCTTCACCAAGTGGATAGCATTGCAGAAAAAGACAGCATCCAGCGGTACACGCACGATCTCAGACAACTGTTCCGCTTTAGATTGCACAAAACGGACCACGGCCCCGCTCACATTCTCCAGGCTTTGACGGGCGATTTCTAATGCCGATGCAGAGGGCTCCACCGCAATCACTTCCGAACCGGCCCGACCAGCCACCTTCTCGACAAGTAGCCTGGTGACCGCTCCGGTACCAGCTCCCAAATCCAGAACCCGCTGGCCGGGCTTAAGATCGGCCAGATCTACCAGCCGCTGGATGACTTCCTCATAAAAAGGATGCCGCGAAAATGCCTCAAAACTGAAAGTCCTGTCAGACATGGAGCCCCTTCCATTTTCTTTGGACATCAACCGTAGAATAGCCGTATGACAACCGGCTTCTCCGGTGACGCTAATTAATCGCAAAGCAGAAAATATTCATTGGACTCAGGCAGGGGTAAACAATGCCATTAATCATTGCAGTCCTCATGCCCTGCCATCCAAGTCTATTTATTAAAGTTATATAGAAGATAAAAAAGGTGCAAGGTTACTGCACCCCCGCGCTTATTTATTGTCTATTCGCCCTCAGTTTGGAGAGCACACCCTTGCATAGCTGTCGCTTATATCCGCCAGTTATAAGAGGCCTTGAAGAACAATCCCCGCTTCATCTCAGTAATTTGACTGGAGGGCAAATAATCCATTTCTACTTCGTCGTAGGCCAGATTTTCAAGTCGCGACCCATAACCAAGGTAAATAACCGTCCCGGGGATATAGGTGAAACCAGCGAGAAATTCGGCTGTCAAACCCTTTTCATCAGGGACCTCCCCCGCTTCGGGAAACTTGATGTGATAGTCCCGATACTTAACGTATGTATAGTCGAGAATACCCCTGATAAACAAGTATTTATTCAGCTGGTAGGTGGTCTTATTGCGGTAGATTTGATAATCATACAGCTCCAGATTATCCTTCCTGCTGGTGAAAACCTGCCGCACGGTCACGAATTCCGAGCTGAAGCTCTCAGTAGGCTGGAAATTGAGAAAGGCGACCTGGAAGGCAATATCCCCCTGGAATGGATTATCGCTTTCTTCATACCAAGGACTTTCTTGCGTGCCTACCTCCAGCAGGAAATAAAGTGACCTAAAAATCTGGCTGCTCAGCTCCACTTCCCTCCGTCCCCGGTCAAACAGCACTCCCTCGTATACTTCGGTACCCTGTGCATATTCCAGCTCCAACAGCGTGGTGCGTGGCATTCCAAATTGCAGGTAGACATTGTGGCACCCGTCATTCATGTCGTAGTACCTATCCCGCTGGGTGTAACCCCAATACCCGACATTGACTTTCTGAAGAAGGTGGGACTCGAAGTAAAATGTCCGCTTGCCGGATAGGTTAAAGGTGGTGGTGCCATCCCGCGGGATATAACCAGTGTGCAGCTGGAAATTCTCGGAAATGTCGTGAACGCCGGCCTCAAAAAACCACTTGCGATCACCATATTGCCATGACAGGTCAAAATTGTGGGCGGAGCGGGCATTACTGCTGTCAGGGTCCTTTGTCAGCCCATAGAATGCATTGCCTTCAATGGCCATAGTACCTGACAAACGCCATAAACCATCCAAACCCACTACCCGATTGTTACCGTTGATGTACCCTTTGCCTGCCTCCAAATACTGCCGCAGAGCATAAATGCACCCAACATAGCTTTCATCCTTCAGCAACCGTTTATAGCGTATAATAGCAACATCAGCGGTATCCGCCCTTTCCGTATTAAAGGGAATCTCATCTGGGAAATACGGGGCTTCATCTCGAGCAAATAGAGCAGCGATAGCATTGCGCTGTCCCAGCTTGCCGGATAGTTTCAAACCCAGGCTAGGATCAGCAATAGTGCGCGTTCGTACCACCCGAGAGATACCACTGGTTTGACCGGTTCCGGCTACATCGAAATTCTTAATGCCCTCCAGAAAGAAGGGACGTTTTTCCGGGTAATCAATATCATAACGCAGATTTACATCAACCTGGCTGGCGTCGGATTCGATCTGGCTGAAATCCGGGTTCACCGTTAGGTCCATAGTAAGGGTCGGAGTCAGGCCCACCTTAGCGGTGAGTCCTACATCAGAACCGGACTCCTCATCCACTATCTTTAGCGCACCTGCCTCAGCTGCTTTATTGGCTGTCTGCGTAAAAGAAGGCAGGACTTCGTAGGTCCGATGATATCGCAGATCTTGGAACACTACCTTCCCCGACTGTGTCAAAAGCGAACCTTTATCCGGATAAACGGGAGGAAAGATAATCATCTCCGAGTACCGGCTCAGCTGACGGATAAAGAATATCCCCATCTCCACTTCTCGACCGGTGCTATAACGGATACTCTGAAGCGGAATCCTCATCTCCACACAAAAGCCACTATCATTGAGGGCACCGGCGGCATCCCAGATGAAATCTTCGGCCGGATCGCCGTTCCCCTGGGGATCCAACATTAGATCACCCTGCGAGCCATAGGCGTTAGCTACAAAGGCATAGGCACTCTGCTGGTCATTCAGAGCATCTATACCTACTCCTACCCAATCATCCTGGTACAGGTTGTCCCACTTGGTCACGGCCGCCTTGATCTTATCCGGCTCCGAGTCCAGGGCCTCAACGGCGAAATAAATATATTGGTCATCATAGGCAACTTCAACAATGGTGCGCTCACTGGGCGGTTTGTTGAAATCGGGCTGGAAGGTCTCAAATCCATTATACTCAATTGCCTGCTGCCATACTTCATCATCAAGACAACCGTCAAGAATCGGCGGCGTGTTAATCCGAACAGGAACAATCTCCACCTGGGCGGAAGCCAAGCCTAATAAAGCGATGGTCAGTCCCAAGAATCCAATTCCGCGAAACATCGCATTGCTCCTTTTATAACTTTAAAATATATAGATTTGCCGCTACAATCGATTAGACAATCAAAGACTGACTAAGGTTGCCCAAGACTCCACTGTGAATCTACTTCGTTTAGCATCTGGGCACGGCCCGTCACTACCATTGGTAGTTAGCTACACCCGTCATTTTCACTCTTTGCACCGGCTATCCAGACTAGTAATCTTTGAGGACTAAAATTAGATTCATAATAAAAAAATGTACCAACAAATCGCTGGCAGGGCAGGTACGATATGAAGCCTGAGGTTAATCGAAAATCATTAGCAGAATTGCGTCGAGAGATTGACGAACTTGACCGGCGGCTGTTCGCTCTCATCGCCCAACGCATGGCAATTGCCAGGGACATAGGCACTTTAAAACGCGCCCAGGGAGCCTCTGTCAGCGATCCCGTCCGCGAGGCTCTGCTCAAAGCCAAGCTGAAAGAATTTGCCTCCGGTGTGCTCGAGCCGTGGCATGTGGAGGAGCTGGCATCGGTGATCCTGCGGATCTCCCGGGATTTACAGACTAGGCCTGAGAGGAAATAATATCCTAGGAATTGTCTTAAAATCAATTTTTATCGGCAAAGTTCTTGCCACTTACTACACCACATTTTAAAATTGGATTACATTTTATTGCCGTAACATGCAAGAAAAGGGATCAGATCAGATGAATAAGCGTTCCTGTAGTGACAGGCGTGAGACGGAAGGGCGGCGTTCCGGTTCGAATCGTCGACTGAGGGTTGTTCCGGTCGCTTTTGAAAGACGGTCAGGCATTGATCGACGTTCGAGCGAAGACCGGCGGGTCAGTATTGATAGACGACTGATCGGCACTTTTATTGCTGAAGCAGGCTGATATGGTTGCTGTCGACCGACAAGTTTCTTATTACCAGTGGTTCATGAGAATGGGTTGATGTTGCGCCCGTAACCGACAAACCACAGCCACTGCGCACGTCAACCCTGTTCATAGCGGACAGGGTTTTTTTTAACCTGCATGCAGGGTAGATAGGTCGAAAAAAATGAACTTCCAGCAGTTTCGAACTCTAGCCCAAAATCATTCGGCGGTGCCCGTGTATCGCAAAGTCCTGGCCGATCTGATCACTCCCGTTTCCGCCTATATGCGCTTGGCCAAGCATTATAGCCCCGTTCTACTCCTGGAATCCGTCGAGGGGGGCCTGCGGTTTGCCCGCTATTCTTATATATGCGTCGATCCCCGTACCATTATCTCGCATACTGCAGGGACCACCCGCATTCAGCAGGGAGGGGAGGACCATGAAACTAATGTGCCGTTCACCT
>JBGVTM010000330.1 GCA_041862535.1 Candidatus Neomarinimicrobiota bacterium
ACCGCCACCCACCTGCTGCACAAGGCCCTCAAGATGGTGCTGGGCGAACACGTGCAGCAGGCCGGCTCCCTGGTAGCCCCTGACCGCCTGCGCTTTGACTTCACCCATTATGAAAAGGTCACCCCGGCCCAGCTAGCCGAGATCGAGGTAATCGTTAACCGGGTTATCCGGGAGAATCACGAAGTTAAGGCCTCGATACGGGCGTACGATGAAGCCCGCCGGGGGGGTGCCGTGGCCATATTCGGCGAAAAGTATGGCGATCAGGTCCGGATTCTGGAAGTTCCGGGCTTCAGCATGGAGCTCTGCGGCGGCACCCACGTGGACCGCACCGGTGACATCGGCTTTTTCAAGATCACCTCGGAGACGGCTCTGGCGGCGGGCGTGCGGCGCATCGAGGCCGTGACCGGCGAGCATGTACAACCATATTTCGACCAACGCATCCAGGCTCTGGAAGCGGAACTGTTAAAGGAACGGGACAGGAACAAGGAGCTTACCCGCCGCCTTAAGGCGGCCTCCCGGGACCGGACCCACGACCAGGTGGGAGAGCTCGTACAGCAGAAACAGGAAGTCCACGGTATCCCCTTCGTATCGGCCCATGTGGGTGAGATGGTTGATATGGATCAGTTCAAAGACCTGGCGGTGGCCGTGAAGCACCGGCTAAAGAGCGCGGTGGTGGTACTGGCAACCGTTATGGAGGCCAAGCCTCAGGTGGTCGTAGCCGTGACCGAGGATCTGAAGGATGGTTATCCGGCCGGTGAATTAGCAAAGGAATTGGGCAAGGAAATGAAGGGTGGAGGTGGCGGCACACCCATACTGGGTACGGCCGGGGGAAAGGATAGTTCAAAACTAAAGGCAGCTATCCAGGCTACTCCGAAAGTTCTGGCAAAGTTTATTAAAAAATCCGATGAAGCTTGAGCCCCTACTCATCTTCGACCGTTCGGTACCGGGAAGGGTGGGCATCAAGCTGCCCCCGTCGGACGTTCCGGCCACCGAGCCAACTGACGTCCTGCCGGCCCACCTGGTCCGCAAAGTCCCGGCTGAATTGCCGGAGGTCTCCGAGCCGGAGGTGGTGCGTCACTATATCAATCTGTCCGCCAAGAACCACCACGTCGATAAGAACCTCTATCCCCTGGGCAGCTGTACCATGAAGTACAATCCCAAGGTGAATGATGCCCTGGCGGCCCTGCCCGGCTTCAGCGGGCTGCATCCCGGGCAACTGGAGGCAGGCTGTCAGGGGGCACTGGCGCTCATGTTTGAGCTCGAGGAGGCCCTCAAGAAAATCACCGGTATGAGCCGCTTTACCCTCCAGCCGGCGGCTGGCTCCCAGGGAGAACTGGTGGGAGTGCTGCTCATGCGGGCCTACCACAACCGGAAGGGGTCACCACGCAGATATGTGATTATCCCTGATTCGGCCCATGGCACCAACCCCGCCAGCGTGGTCATGGGCGGCTATGAGACGTTGCAGGTGGCTACCGATCCCCGCGGCCGCGTGGACCTGTCTGATCTAAAAGGCAAGCTCAGCGACGAGGTCGCAGGCATGATGCTTACCCAGCCCAACACCCTGGGATTGTTTGAGGATGAGATCACCGCCATCACCGAGCTTATTCACGGCGTTGACGGCATCATGTATATGGATGGTGCCAACCTCAATGCGCTCATGGGCCTTACCCGTCCGGTGGACATGGGCTTTGACATCACCCACATCAATCTGCACAAGACCTTTGCGACGCCCCACGGTGGCGGCGGGCCTGGCGCTGGTCCCATCGGCGTGGTGGAGCGGCTGGTGGAGTTCCTACCGAGACCACTGGTCGAGCGCGCCCCTGACGGGAGCTACCACTGGGAAGAGAAGGCCCCCCATAGCATCGGCCAGGTACACGGCTTTTATGGCAACTTTGCCATGCTGGTGCGGGCCTATGCCTACATTCTCAGCCTGGGAGAGGAAGGGCTGCGAAACATTTCACGTAGGGCCATCATTAACGCCAACTATCTCAAGGCCCGCCTGACAGATATATTCGACCTGCCCTATGGCGAAGGCATTATGCATGAGTTCGTCCTGTCGGGCGACCGGCAGAAACAGCGCGGCATAAAGACCCTGGACATGGCCAAGGCCCTGCTGGACTACGGCTTCCATGCACCGACGATCTACTTTCCGCTGGTGGTGCCGGAAGCGCTGATGATCGAGCCGACTGAATCGGAGACCAGGGATACACTGGATCGCTTTGCCGAAGT
>JBGVTM010000331.1 GCA_041862535.1 Candidatus Neomarinimicrobiota bacterium
AGGGTATGGCGGCACCCAGAGCCTCCAGTAGCAGCGGAAGGGTATCGCTGGTGGCCGTGGCCCCCTGCCCATCCCGGACTACCACCGTCCACAGAAAGATACCGGCCGAATCCAGGTAGGCCATTACATCGGTGGCCGGACCGGCCGGCAGCTCCTGGAGCACCCGCCGCCCGGTCGTATCCAGCAGCTGCCAGGTGTAAAGCAGGTCGTCGCCGGGGTCCAGGTTGGGGCTCGGTTCCCACCTGAAAGTAACCAGGGTATCCCGCCCGGCGTAGCGTATGCGCTGATCATACTCCAGGATCATTGGCTCGATCAGCCTGAAAGCACCCGGCGGATCGTTTACCGGTGTGACATTAACAGCAAAATCCCTGCTCGCTGCCCCGCCGCCCGGATCGCTGACCGTCATCCTGACTATCAGCTCCCCAAACCAATCGGCTTGCGGACGTATATCGGTCGTGAGCTCCCCTGCCCCTACGAAAGCGAGTGGCAAGGGACCACCGTCCGCGGTGGTAAAACTGAGGGTCAGCTCCGCGTGGGAGTGGTCGACATCACGGATATAGCGCCGCCAATCCAGGCGTACGATTTCATCCTCTACCAGTTCCAGTGTGGGCAGAACACTGATAGCGGGCGGATCATTTTCGGCCAGGATAGTCACCTTGAAGGCATCAAAAACCACCACGCTGGTATCGCCAGCATCCCGGGCCGCAATCACGAACGACCGGCTGCCGTGCCAGTCAGGGGCTACCGTCAGTACCAGCTCATCGCCCTCTTTCGCCAGACGCACTGCGTCGTCAGTGGCCGGCGTGTAGATCGTATAATGGGTCACAACTGTGTCCAACGCCCGGTCAGGATCGACGAAGATCTCAGACAACCTCCCGAGTACCACGGTACCTGGATCCTCCCGCAACACGATATCGGGAATGGGGGCCGCCAGCCGGGGCAGGTCATTCACCGCAGTCACAGCCAACCGGAACGTATCGGCAACCACGTGTCCCAGCTCGTTGACCGCCTGGACCACCACCTCACCGATTCCGTGGTAATCAGGGGTACCGGCCACCATCAGGTGCCCATCCGGCTCCACCACCAGCTGCATCCCCTGTCCAAAGGGGTGGAAGAGGCGGTAGGATACTTGATGATTGGCATCGTCGAATACCCTGGTCAAATCCGCCACCGGGTACCAGCCGGGAAAATCTTCCTGGATGGTGAGGTCCGGGATAACCTCCAGCCGCAGCAGGGGCCGGTCCAGGCCCCGGCCCTCGAAGGTGACCGGCAGCTCCTGGGGCTCGTCAAAAGTGCTATACCGCAATACCGCGGCACCTTTATAGTCCTGCATCTCGCGGGGACGGAAATAAAGCGGGATATCAAGCGTGTCGCCGGGCGCAAGACTGAAAACCAATGGTGGAAAGGAAAATACCTCCCGCCCGGCTGCCAGCTCTACGGCGAAGCTCACCGCTGAAGCGCCCCGGTTTTCCACCTCCAGCGGACGCATGGCCGTCAGAAGGACTGGCTGGGGGCCAAAATCTACCTGATGGATTGAAACCGAGAGCGGCAGGCTCACCTCCGCCCTGATGGTCAGGAGTATATCCGGCAGGCTTCCCGGCCCGGCGCCCCGGTCCGGCTTCAACTGCTGGCTGAAGGGAATTGCTGCCAGGTATAACCCCATTGACCGCGGTGAAAAAACTACTTCCAGATAGGCGGTTGCACCGGGCTCCACTTCCAGCTCAGCAGGTGTCTCGATCCACTCGGTCGGCCCTCCCCCGCCTTCAATGGCTGTGCTTTCCTCGTCGCCCTCGCCCAGATTGACCCGGCGCAGGACAACGGTTTCACCCGAGCCGTTACCCACCGCTACCCGCCGCCGATAACTGCTGCCAGCAAACACGTGGCCGAAGTTCAAAGTGTCCTCGACGAAATAGGCTGGCTGGAGGGCTTCGCCCTGGAGCCCAATGGCTACCTCGCCGACCACCTCCCCTACCCGGTAGGGTAGGCGAATCCGGGAATCAAGCAGGCCGGCAGATGTGGGCCACCACGATACCTTGAGCATCACCGATGACTCGCCCGGCATGATCTGAGGCACTGGCGACAGCTGCACCTCAGGCGGCAGGGACGGCTTGGCAGGAAAGGTGATGGGCAGGGTACCGATATTCTGGAGCTGAATAAAATCGGTCCTTTTGGAACCCGCGTAGCTGACCGGCCACAATAGAACCGACGGCGTCACCTGCAGCGGCGGTCTGGGCGTGGCGTTCAACGCAATGACCAGGGCATTGGTCACATTGTATTGGGGCGAGGCCCAATGGAAAATTACTTCCAGGTCGTGGGTGTCCAGGTCCACCTGGGTATAGGTGACCGGAAAGCGGACAAATTGCCCGGGACGGAGTGTCTGGAAGGGAAGGGTTACCTGTACAATCCTTTCGGGAAAGGTGAGAGAATCCAGCCTGATCAGCCCTTCGCCAAGATTGGCCAGATCCATGAACAGGGTGCGAGACTCTCCTGGTAGCAGCTCCTCAAAAAACAGGTAATCCGTGCTGGGACTGAGCACCGGCCCGGGAGCGTAGACCTCCGCGGTCTGGGCACCAGCCGTATCCGGCAAAGGATGTACTTGGTCCAGCGTATCGGCCTGCCAGGCATAAAGATGGTCGGTTAGACCGAGGATCAAGGCAAGCACGACGGTCGAGAGTCCGCGCCGGACTGAACTTGCAGGAATCACGATGGTAAAATTTACAACCTCCAGGAGAATGATACACCCGGGTGGGTGATATTCGGCGGTTGTGTCCGGGGATTAAATGGCGTGACCGATCCTCAGTCGAAATCTCAGGCGAGTGTCGTAAGGATTGGTCCCCAGATCAAGGGCCACGACGTACAGGATAGGGACGAATACGCGCAGTCCCAGGCCATAGCCCACCAGAGGCTGGGCCTGCCACAGGGGTTCCGCGGGACCATACCCCCAGCCAGCATCCACGAACAACACTCCCGACAGCCCCAACTCCATCTGCCAGAGAAGCCGTCGGGGTATCAAGGTCTGGCGCAGTTCCATGCTGGCGGCTGCGAGGCTGTTGGTTTCCTGCCGGCCTTGTACCTCAGGCGGATTCTTCCGCGGATCGACCCGGTAGCCGCGCACCCAATAACCGCCCACATACTGTTTGGCATAAAAGGGCGTTTCCTGAAGGTAATGTGCCACCGTCAGGCCCATACCGAAAACCAGCGGCCGGGGACCCGGGCGTAGAGGGTAAAACCAGGCACCCGCCACACGGACGTAGGTATAAGTAGGTGATTCCTTGTCCAAGCCTATCGCCGGCGAAACGTACAGGTTGAACCGGTAGCCTTGAGTGGGATCACGCCAGATATCGGTAGTGCGCAGAAGGAAGTCAAATTTGGATTGGAAAAAGCGGTGTACGGTGTCCTCGCGCCCACTTTTATCAAGCCAGTGAATCCTGCGCCGCTCCAGGCTCACCGCCCCCCATATACTCACTGTCTTCAACCGCGACATCTTCCCCAAACCCAATTCCAGGTCCTGAATCCGCGTGCGGAAGTTATGCACCGGATGCCCCCGATAAATCTGCAGCAGCCAGCCCGATACGCCGATCTGGTTACCGACCAACCACGGATCGGAGAAGACGAGCGCGTGGCTTTTTTCCGCCCCGTAGGTGGCGCTGATATCTAACCGCTGGTTTAGCCCCCGGAAATTGAGATAGCTCAACGCCCCACCATAGGACCAACCCAACTCATCCAGGTAATAAAATATCGGCACTGGCACCATTCGGATGGTCTCCACTACTTCTACCACCAGGGCTGCCTCTCCCGGTGCAGTCGGCCGGGGGTAGAGGTCCACCCACTCGAAAATGCCCAGGTTGTAGAGGCGGTCTCGATCCTTGCGTGCCAGAGTGGAGTCAAACGGCTGGTTAAGCGGGTGCGACAGCTCCCGGATGATAATGTGCTCCCGGGTCACTTCGTTGCCTTCCACGACCACACTGGTGATGAGCAATCCCTCACCCTGGGCGAAGAGCCCGGTGGCGGCCAGCAGCAATGGGAGCAGGCGGCTAAACACCACCCAATCCCTAGAAATAGTTGTGCTGCACGACATGGGTAGGTATTACTCCTGGAACCCTCACCATTTAATGATAAACAAACTACACTGGTGCATGGGTGGAATCAAGGATAGACCCTGCCGGGACGGCGTGACAGGTGGGCTTTCATTGCCGAAAACCGTCCGGCGGTGGAGGTTAACTCCTGGATATATTCAGTTCGTCCAGGCAATGAGCATCGGTCTCCCCTGGTAGGCTCTGGAGCATTAAAAAGGGCCTCACCTGGGGCGGCGAGACCCTTTTGGTTCAGGGGATTAGAAGAATTGTTGGTTACTTACGGCCGCGGGCCATCTTGGCTCGTGAAACGTCGCCGTTCTTATCAACGAAGTACAGGTAGCCGGGCTCACGCCGAACACTAGCATCAGCCACCTTTACGGCATCCCCACCTTTCTGGCCAGCCCGGGCCATCTTCGAACGCCATACGTTGCCGTCTTTACCCAGATAATACAAATAGCCTGGTTCCTTCCTCACGCCAACAACTTTGACCTTCTCTGCCATAACTGGGTTCTCCTTTTTAGTGGGTTATCAGATTAAACCTATACTGGGCCTCTCTCGACGGAGAATTTTGATCTGCCCGTCGAGAAAGTCAAGAAGTTTTACCTGCCATTTTGCAGCAGCAGACAAAATGCGCCCAAGGTGCATAACTACCAAAAAAAACAACACTCTCGGTACTATGCCCATCTTCCCGCGCCCAGCAAAAACCCACCTGAACATCGTGTACCGGCACACAGAGCAATCCATCCAAAATGCAGTGGCAGGAGTCCCGGTCATAGCCCTCATAGAAGGAGGCGGCCTGCAGCATTAGCCCTCCACGGCCCGCAGGAACCGCCCGACATATACCACAAGCCCCACTCCCTCCCGGAGGGTTCGCCACAGGCTCCCGCCATTGCCCAGCCCCTTATGGCTGTACAGGCTGGAAACATGCATCCGCACCTGGCGGGGGAGGAGGCGCTTCAAGGCCAGAGCCTCGGTATAAGGCACCATCCTATCATCGCGGCCGTGCAGGATCCAGAAGGGAAAAGCTATTCGGGGGTAAAATTGTGATGGGGAAAGCGCCTCCAAGACCGGCCTGCTATGTTGGAGAACTTTCTCCGCCAGAGCAGTACTTTCGGGATTACCGGGGGTCAAGATCAAGTCCGCCAACCGCCGTTCCTTGGAGGGCAGCATGGCCCGGGCAGCGTCCCCCTGGTCAACCCGGTCCAGGATATAATAGCCCAGTACCGCCCGCACCGCTTCTCTATCAAAGCTACCGGGGACGTGGTCAAGATAATTATAGAAAAAGATAACCTGTCCCCAGCGGTCAGGCGCTACGGTCACTTCCACCCCTCTGGCCTTCACGGTCCCGGTAAGGATGAAGCGGAGGGTGGTCTCCAGGTCACAGTAGCTGCCATACACCAGCACCGCCCTGGGGGCTGGCTGCTGCATCTCCTGATCAAGCAGGGCTTTCAGCAGGAGTCCACCGGCAAAACTGGTCCCGGCCACACTGATACGGCCGGGGCAGGTCCCTTCATAGCCCTGGATGTATCGATAAAACATGCTCATGGAGCGCATACTGGCCTTATCGATGATGACGGCCTTAAGCGTCGGCAGCCGGGGCACAAAAACCAGCAGCCCTACATGCGCCAGCGCCCGGGCCAGGTTGTCCAGGGCCGGGTGCTCCTCCCCATAGGAGGTGGCACCGTGGTAAATCACCAAAGCTGGCGCCACAGTGCGAGCAAGAGGCCGGTAGATTTTATAGGGCTGAAGGCCACTCCCCTGATGGGGGTAACGTTCAACCTGCACCTCGATCCGGTAAAGCAATCGGGCCAGTAAGGAATTCATCCCCCTGGACAGATATACCAGGAGCCCCACTGCCCGGAACAATCGCCAGCACCACCGCAGCAGCCATCCGGCCACCACCAGGGCAACCACCAGTAGCACAACTCTCACGACCATATCAGCCACTTTTCAGATACCGGCGCCTACGAACCACTGCCAGCCGCTGCAACAGCGCCGCTGGCGCCACGGAAGCAATAGGGTTATGAACCATTCCAGGGGGCAGCGGCATGGGGCTAGCGACTCATCCAGACGAATAAGCTGTCAGACATAGCTATACCGCCCTCGGGATCCAGTAGCATACCATCCACCTCAGGCAGGTCATTCAACAGGCGCAGGCCCTCCCCTGGTTCCATTACAAAAATACCCCGGGCAAGTCCGCCAGCCAATTCGCAGGAAGGGGCCACCACGGTGACCAAATTCAGTCGGCGAGCGGGGCGGCCAGTGGCAGGGTCCAGATGATCATAATAGAGCTCATCCCGATAGGTGTAGGCCCGATCATTCACCGAAGCGGTGGCAATCCCACAGTTCTCCCCGTACAGCCACAGGACAATTCCCCCCGAACCGGGGTCCCGCACCGGTAGCGGCCACCCCAGGCCGTCCGGTGAGCCCCCGCAGGCTACATGCGATCCCACCCGCACCTTGGCGTCCGGTACCCCGGCGAAAACCAGGTGGGCTAGAGCCTGATCGGCCACATAGCCTTCCTGAATACCCGTGAGGGAGACAGAGAAGGCGTCATTAGTAATGCGCACCTGGTAGCGCTCTGGCAGGAGCTGAATGGTTGCCCGCCGCAAGGGAAGCAGCATTTCCCGCACTATCCCTGGCTCCGGTGGACTGGGAAACAGCTCTGTAAAGCCATAGGCCCGCTCCAGATATCCCATAAACAGGTTCAGGCCGCCAGCGGTCAACCGCGAGACCTGGTCGGCCCGCTCCAGGATCAGGTACAGCTCGGGATCGGTGATGCTCCTGGTTTCATTGAGCCGGTACAAACCGCCATCAGTGTCGATCGGATCGAACACCTGCTCCAAGCGGCGGATCTCCGTGACGGCCAGTGTCGCCGCCACCTGCAGCTCCTCCCGGCTTTCCACCGCCAGACTCAGGACCACCGGCGACTGTAAAAAGTGGGTCTCAACCGTCATGACCGGGGTGAAGCGGGGCTTGCACCCCAGGACCATTAGTAGGCCCACCAGTAAGGTGATGCCATTCGATACCACTGATCGCAGCCGGCCGGCCCGGTCCCTCATAACTTCGCCATCCCCACACAAGTAATAGGTCCAAATATACGCCCACCGAGGCCAACCGGCATTGAGGTATCACATAGGTACGTCAAGAAACGAACCGGGAGGTTCCCACTGATGTTTTGCCTTCGATCTACGCCTAAATTCGCCCTACCTGGAACGTGTGGAGAGGTCCGTCATGACCATTTTTAAAACTCGGTGGACTTTACTTGCCTTACTGGTACTCGCCCTTTTCGGCAGCTGGCAGTGCAGCTTCCCACCCCCCGGCCCGTGGATGCTGCCGCTGCGAACCATTCAGCTGCCGGTCAGGGGCGCAACGGGTCAATATCTGACACCCTACCTTCTTGAGGTGCCAGACACCCTAGCGGTGGCTTATCCACCGCAGCTGCAGGTCATCGCCGACCCAAAACAGGACACCCTCCTTATCCGGAGCATGGATGACACACCCGGCAATTACCTGGTAAGCTTGCATTCCGGCCAGCGTACCGCTACCCTGGCCGTCCGCGTCACTCCCCGCACTCCAGTAACCTTCAAGTACTTCAGCGAAACCGGCGCAATCCATAAGGTCGCCGTAGCGGGCAGCTTCACCGATTGGCGGGCCGACCAACTGA
>JBGVTM010000332.1 GCA_041862535.1 Candidatus Neomarinimicrobiota bacterium
AGGCAATGCGGAGTTCATTGATTATGAAAGCCGGTATCACCATCATCAGCGACAACTCTTCCGGCGACTTTGCCGGCTCCTGCTTAAAGTAGCCGGCAAACAATGCCAGGTCTTTATCCGGGGTGTGCTGGAGCATGAATTTCTTGATGGGCGCGGAAGCCAGGGTAAGAGCCTCCCGCTGCTCGATTTCATCATCCAGATAAGGCCGCAGGGCCGTGGTATTGACCTCGTGGAGGACCGGACTCATGATGAAATAAGTCAGAAACAGGGCCAGACTGATCAGGATTTGATTGGAGGGCGTATTCTGGGTGCCGATAGCCTGGCGTAAAAAGTGAAAGATCACCACGATGCGGGTGAAAGAGGTGGTCATGATGAGGATTGAGGGAGCCAGTGATAAGATCGTGATCAGAATCACGATCTGAATGGTGGTGCTTAGCTGTTCAGGGCTGGTGGCGGAGTCGACCGAAAGGTTAATAGCCGGGATACCACCCGACTGTCCGTAGGCTGCGATCGGCGCGCCAAGCATAAGCACGGAGAAAATGAGTAACCGTAACCAGCGTCTCGTCATGTTTTGACTTCCGCTGGATTTTAGGCAAACTCCGTGCCATTCCCCTTCTCTTCGTCAGGTGTGAAGTCGTACAGTAACCGAATGGAATGATCAGTAATGCCCAAGAGGAGTTCTTTATGTCGCACCTTTACCATTGCGATGGATTGCTTGGGGTTGATATACCGCCGACCCAGGATGCGAATCTCCGGTGATGAGGTCTGTTTCAGCCGTTCACCGCCATAGCGCTTTAGAATACGGGCTCCCAGTATGATTGCAGCCACAATGAGCGCGCCGTATATAATAATCCGCCACAGGGCGGATGAAAGGTCATTGCCAGTAGCTATCGTAGTCGGAGGCGCGCTTTCTTCGGACGAACTCGGCGTTGGCTGCTCGGACTCTGGCTCAGGTGCCGGAGCGATTACTTCGACCGGTGGTTTCTTCGCCCGGGAACCGATGGACCTCATCTGCAGTGAAATCCCGACCACGGCCACCAGGACCATGACCGCGATCAGCATAAGGTTCGTGAACTTGCGGGCGTCGGTGCGTGCCACTACTTGCCCAGACTCTTAATGCGTTCTTTAGGCTCCACTAAGTGCGTCAGGCGGATACCAAAGTGGTCTTCTACCACCACTACTTCACCCTCAGCCAGCTTCTTGCCATTCACCAGCACATCCACGGGTTCCCCCGCCAGCTTGTTGAGCTCAATGACCGAGCCCTTCCCCAGCTTGAGAATTTCCTCTACGTGCATGATCCTACGCCCCAGCTCCACCGCCACGTCCAGCTCTACATCGAGGAGCAGGTCGATCTTGCGTTCTCTGCGTTCCATGGGACCCACCTCGGCGAACTCCTCAAACTCAGCCGGGCTAACCTCCACCAGGCCGCCTTCATCGCCGCCTTCTTCAAACAGCGCGGCCACATCCGGGACACCAGCCACTTCCTCGCCTCCCGCCAACGGCAGCTCACCGGGGACAACTTCGGCCGCCTCTTCTCCGAGGCCTTCATCACCTGCTAACTCAGCCCCCAGGTCCTCGGCTGGTTCAGCAGTTACTTCACCAGCAGCTTCTTCAGCTGTGGTACCCTCAACCTCCTCCGGGGCTGACTCGCCCTGCACCCCATAGGTAATAACGTATTGCTCCTTTTCATCACCACGGGTGAAGCGATAAGTAGCGGTGAGTCCTTCCTCCGGCAGCCCGAGTTCCCCTTGTGAAGCGACTTCAGCCAACTGGATCTCTCCAGCGGTGAAGGCGTACTCTTGACCTTCAAGGGCCGCCTGAAGCTGGCCCAGCACCTGGGTTACCATCCCTCGCACTGCTTCCAGATGCTCATCAACGATCTCTTCGGGCGTTTCGCCTCCAGCCATCCAGCTGAAAATCAACCCCGCCAGGGACTTATCCATGAGGAAAAAGTGCTCGTAAGCCACATCGGTAGTGCTACCAAAGGTGACTTTTAACAGCGGGTACTCGTGATCGGGCGCAAAGTCCCCGGTCAGGGATGCAGGATCATCAGATTCTATGGCGATCTTTTCATGAAGCGTCTGTGCGCTAACCTCACTCAAGACAGGCAGCAACTGTTTCAGCGCGGCCTGGTATCTTTGGCTGAGCTCATCATACTGCATGGCTTTCTTCCTCTTCAACTAACTCGGTTATGAGGATGGCGCGGTATTTGTCCCGCCTGCCAACCACGCCCTTGAACATGGGCTTGTCTTTCACGTAGACGACATTTCCCTCCCCAGGCTTCTCCTTCAACACCAGGAGATCTCCCGCCTGTAGATTAATGAAATCCTGGATGGTAATGGTGGTGCCCCCCAGGTTTGCCTTAATCGGGCAGGTAACTCTCAGCAGGTGATCTGCCATTAGATCACGCCCTTCAGAACTGATATCCCCTGACCCGAACTGG
>JBGVTM010000333.1 GCA_041862535.1 Candidatus Neomarinimicrobiota bacterium
CTTGCGCACGGGATTGACGGCCACGGTGGACTTCGTTCATTCACTGGTCAAGGTGGATGGGAAGGCCTATCCCATCAGCCCGGTAGGTGCTGCCGCGCAGGAGATCATCGTCGCGGGTGGATTGGAGAGTTGGGTGAGAGGGCGGATTGAAGATTGACGATTGCTGACTGCTGACCGCTGACGGATTAAATATTTCCAGGAGATAATACACATGGCCAAATATCGCATCGCCTGGCTGCCGGGAGACGGCGTCGGTCACGACGTGATGGAGTGTGCCCGCATGGTCCTGGACAAGCTGGTCCTGGATGCCGAGTACGTGCCTGGCGACATCGGGTGGGAGTTCTGGAAGTCCGAGGGGGAGGCCCTGCCCCAGCGCACCATTGACATGATGAAGCAGACCGACTGCTGCCTGTTCGGGGCCATCACCTCCAAGCCCAAGGAGGAGGCCCAGAAGGAGTTAGACCCGTCCCTGGCGGATAGGGGATTCGTCTACTTCTCGCCGATTGTGCGCCTGCGGCAGGAGTTCAACCTGCACACCAACCTGCGCCCCTGCAAAGCTTACCCCGGCAATCCCCTGAATTACCGGGACGACGTGGATATCGTCATCTTCCGGGAGAACACGGAGGGGCTGTACGCTGGCGTGGAGTTCCATCCCCTGCCGCAGCAGGTCTTTGACGCCCTGAATGCCAACCATCCCAAGATGGCCACGTTCGAGCAGTTCGGCCTGGATAACATTGCCCTTTCCACCCGCATCATGACCCGGCAGGCCTGCGCGAACATTGTCACGCGGGCTTTCGAGTATGCCCGCAAGTACGGCCGCCGGTCGGTGACGGTGGTGGACAAGCCGAACGTGCTGCGGGAAACGGGCGGCCTGATGATCCGCACAGCCCGGGAGGTGGCCAGGCAGTACCCCGGCATCGAGCTCTGGGAGACCAACATCGACGCCCAATGCATGTGGCTGGTGAAGAACCCGCAGGATTACGTGATCCTGGTGGCGGAGAACATGTTCGGCGACATCCTGTCGGACCTGACAGCCCAGCTGGTAGGCGGGCTGGGGTTCGCCTGCTCAGCCAATATGGGTGATGATTATGCCGTATTCGAGCCCACCCACGGCAGCGCCCCCAAGTACGCCGGTCAGTATAAGGTGAATCCCCTGGCCATGCTGCTGACCACCAAAATGATGCTGGAGTGGCTGGGTGAGGTGGAGATGGCTGCCCACCTGGAGCAGGCCGTGGCGGAGGTTATCAATGAGGGGCGAGTACGTACCTACGACATGGGAGGCACCAACACCAGCCTGGAAGTCACTGAAGCGGTGACCGTAAAACTTTAAGTGAACCACAAAGACACAAAGACCAGAAGGAGTTATGGTCTAATAGATCCAAGTACTGAGAAGCTCGCACGAGATGTGATTGGTGCTGCCATTGAAGTGCACAGAGCTTTAGGGCCGGGATTTCTTGAGTCGGTATACGAAGAGGCCTTGTGCATCGAGATGGACATGCGAGACATACCCCATAATCGGCAATGTCCGATTGCCATAAATTATAAAAGTCGTCCGGTTGGTGAGGGGAAAGTGGATTTATTAATTGGAGATAAACTGATTGTAGAATTGAAGGCTGTAGACACACTGGCTCCAATTCATTCTGCGCAAGTGATTTCTTACCTGAAGATGATGAGATTGCCGCTTGGTCTGTTGATAAATTTTAATGTTCCGGTCCTAAAAGAAGGCATTAAACGGATTATTCTAACATGATTATTGTGTCCTTTGTGTCTTTGTGGTTCATAAAGGAGGGATCATGAGCATTTCCCGGGAGCTGGCCCGCTTTGCCCTGGGGTTGGAATATGACGACCTGACCAGTGATGTAATTCGTGAGGCGAAGCGATACCTGTTCGATTCTATCGGCTGTGCGTTCGGCGGATTTGATACCAAGGACGTGCAGATCATGCGCAAGCTGTACCGCCAGATGGAGGGGACCGGCGAAGCCACCCTGCTGGTGAGCGGAGAGCGCATGCCAGCCGTGAATGCTACGCTGGTGAACTCGCTGGCTGTTCGAGCGCTGGACTTTAACGACATCTATTGGAAGGAGGACCCCTCGCACCCCTCCGATTTGATCCCCGCGGCCCTGAATGTGGGCGAGCTGGTGGGCGCGACCATGAAGGACATTATAGTGGCTATCGTTCTGGCCTACGAGTTTGAGCAGCGGATGTGCGAGTTTGCCGTGCCTGGTCTGCGGGAGCGCAAGTGGCACCACGCCACCATCACGCAGTTCGTGTCACCTATTGTCGCGGGCAAACTGCTGAGGTTGTCAGAGGACCAGCTGGTGAATGCCATCGGGATCTCCGGCAGCCACAACCACACGATCGGTTGTCTGACGGCCGGGAAACTCACCATGATGAAGAACACCGTGGATCCCCTGGCGGTGCAGGCGGGTGTCTTTGCGGCGCTGATGGCCAAGGAGGGCTATACCGGTACGGAGGAAGTCTTCGAGGGCAAGGAAGGTCTCATGGAGGTATATGGTCCCGAATGGGAGGTGCCCAAGCTGTTGGCGGGCCTGGGTAAGGCCTTTAAAATCATGGAATGTTCCATGAAGGCCTATCCCACCGAAGCCCTGACCCATACCCACATCACGGCTGCCCTGAAAGTGGTGATTGACAACGATATCCAGCCGGAGCAGATCGAGGAGGTGCGGGTCACCACCATTGCCCGCGCTTGTGACATTCTGTTCGATCCGCACAAATACAAGCCGACCAGCCGGGAGACGGCCGATCACAGCCTGCCCTACTGCATTGCCCGGGCTATTCTGGACCGGGGAATCACCATCCAATCCTTTGACGACGAGCAAATCCAGGACCCGCGCTTGAAGGGATTGATCCACAAGATCAAGGGCGAGGCCAGCGCGGAGTTCGAGAAGCTCTTCCCGGCCAAGCAACCGTCACGAGTCACCATCCGCACGACCGACGGACAGGAGCACTCGGTGTACCTGGAATATCCGAAGGGTGATCCGCGGGAGCCGATGACCGCAAGTGACCTGGACGAGAAGTTCGCCGCACTGACGGCCTCCCACCTGACTGACGAGGGCCGCCGCCGGATCAAGGAGGCCATTTTCATGTGTGATACCCTGGCCGGTGTCAACCAGTTCATGGCCCTGATGGTGGCGGATCGGTAGGAGAAGACAGCGATTAGCCGTTAGCGATTAGCCATTAGCGATTAGCCAGGGGCTAGGGACTTATTAACTTCACTCACACCCGGGACGACGTCCTTCGAGAGCCCTTCGATCCCGACGTAAAGTCGGAACTCAGGGCAAGTGCTTATTAGAGCACCAATCACCGCTTACTAATCATTAATCACCACTCACCGCTCAGCAATCGGTTTCCCGGCGGCCGTAAGGGGCCTTTGGTTTAGCGGGGCTGGGCTGGTTAGATTCAGCCCGTGAATGAGCAGCGGCAGACGAGCTTCTGGCGGGAGCTGAAATCACGGCGGGTGATCCAGCTGGTGGGGCTGTACCTGGGTGCCTCGTGGGTGGCACTCGAGTTCTTGAATTTTTTAACTGACCGCTATTCCCTCTCCCCACATCTCGTTGACCTGGTCCTAGTGGCGCTGGGTGCGATGCTGCCTTCCGTGCTGATCCTGGCCTATACGCACGGTAAACCGGGCCGGGACCAGTGGACCTTCACAGAGAAGGTAGTGTTGCCGGCCAATGCGGTGATCATGGCCGGCTTGATACTGATATTTTTCAGCGGCAAGGATCTGGGTGCCACGACGATGGTTGTGTCCGCGGAGGATGAGACCGGCGCGTCGATCGAGCGGGTCATCCCCAAGGCCAGTTTTCGCAAACAGATCGCCCTGTTCTTCTTTACTAATGAAACCGGCAGTGTCGATGGGGCGTGGGTGGGGCGCTGGCTGCCCCAGGGGCTCTACCTGGACCTGATCCAGGACCTGTACTTTGATAACCGCAATCCATACCAGATGAGCCGGGCCATGACGGAGGCCGGTGCCGAGGAGGGTGAAGCACCGCTGGCCCTGATGCGCGAGCTGGCCCGGAAATTTCATCTGAGCTACTTTCTGCACGGGAGTGTTTTCAGCATCGAGCCTTACAGTATTGAGACCCGCCTTTATCTGACCAAAGGTGGCCGCCTCAGCGCCTCACACCACTATGAGGACGGGGACCTGGGAAACATCATTGACCGGGTATCGGTAGACATCAAGCGGGACCTGGGATTGTCCGACATGCATATCGAGGAAGTGGAAGACCTGCCGGTGGCGGCCCTCTCGTCGGATAGCCTTATGGCCCTGGCCTATTTCATCAGGGGTCTGGACCAGCTCTACTTTCGTAGTGACTGGGCCGGGGCCGCCAAGTCCCTGTCCGCAGCCACGGCGATAGACTCCAGTTTCGTGCACGCCCAGTTCTATCTGTATCAGGCGAGCCTTTTTCTGGGGCAGGGATCGGAAGAGGCTATTAATGCGGCCATGCGCTACCTTTACAAGGTGCCCGAGCGCCTGCAGGGTTCCATAAAGGAGGTGTACTACCTATATCAGGGCGAGCCCGAAAAGGCGCTCTCCGCGCTGAGTCTGGATGTCACGCTCTATCCGGAGGACGTCCTTGCCCATCGTCGGCTGGCAAATTTCTATAACCGCACCGGTTTTTACGCCGAGGCACTGAAGGAGTACCATACGATCCGCAGCCTGAATCCGGATGACGATCTGGTTTTGAGGGATATTGCCGACGTTCACGCCACCCTGGGCCAGTTTGAGCAGGCCCTGGAAAGCCTGCATGGCTATGCCAGGAATAATCCGCGGGATACCGACGTGCTCATCGAGATGGGGGCGGTCTATCGGCTGCTGGGGCAGGTGGATGAGGCCGATGAGGTGTATGAGCGGGCCTTGCTTCTGGGGCATAATCCGGCCCGGGTAATGATCTGCCAATCCGAGCTCCTTTTCCAGCGTGGTTTGTATGGGGGAGCGCTGGCGCGGGCCCAGGAGGCCGCCAACGTAGCCACAACGCCGGAGGTACGGCTGATGGCCCTGCGGACGCTGGAGGGGTCCTACGAATCGTTGGGCCGGATCAGGGAGGCCATGGCGGTCGCCCGGGAAGCCATGCCCCTGGAACGCAGGGTGTACGGCCCGATGAACAGTGTGCTCCTGCGCCTTTCGCACTTCAATAAATATGCCTGCACCACGCTGGCGGACTCCGCCGAGGCGCTGCTGGCCGAGATGAGCCCCCAGCTGCCCGACCCCTGGGACCGGGCCATGTACGTGCTGCAGGTGGAATTCAAGACCAACCAGGAAGGCCGGCCCATTTCCAGCGAAGAGAGGACCCAGGTGGAGGCCTTTTTCCAGGAATACAAGTTTCTGGTGGAAATACCGCGGGAGCTCATGATGGCCCGCATCCATGAGAACAATGGGCGCTATCGCCAGGCCATCCAGGGCTACATCACCACGCTTTCACGGTATCCCAAGCGGCTGATGGTGCAGAAGTACATAGCGCGCGCCTATCGCCGGCTGGGCGATGCCGAGGCGGCCCTGGCCACCATCAACCAGCTGCTGGCGGTCTATCCCCACGATCCGGAGGTATTGTACGAGCTATACCAGATCCAGCGCCTTACCGACTCGGCCGCCGCTCGCGAGATCCTAACCCGCCTGACCGACATCTGGCGCGAGGCCGACCGGGTCTACCTGCCGGCCCGGGAGGTGCGCCGGGCGCTGAAGCGAACGGAAGCATCTTAGGGGCCAGATGCAGGCAAATGCCGGCCCGGCACCTGCAGCCAGCGTTCACATCACCGGTCTATATCAGCCTGGAAGGGTACGAGCAGGTCCGGCCAAGTAGTGCAGGAGGATTAAGGGCCACCGGGGTGCGGCCGTACCAGGAATAATGTCCTTCAAGCCGCGCAGAGGCCCGAGGAGTATTTAATACGCTTACCAGGTTGTTAAATGCATTAAACGGCTGTATTTATCCTTTTGGCTTAGTTTTTATCGTTATCTTTATTTCAATTAATATGAGGTGTTTGATGCGTAAAGAGCCCTCCCGGAGGCCACCGGTGCCGCGGCATCCGCCTCCCAGGAGACCTCCGCCCAGCCCGCCCGCGCCGAAAAGGCCAGGGAGACGGGAAGGATATCCACCGCCACCAAAACGGCCATCCCCTCCTAAAGGGGAAGGTTAAAGGGCTGGTGCAGGAGCTATCAGGGCTGGGTGAGGAGGAGATTAGCAGACCTCACATCCTGGCCCCCGGCTGGTACAACTTCATATCGGGTACGAAATGAGAAAAGGGTAAATCATGCGCGTCATCGCTGTTGGCTTCATTAGCCTGGTTATCCTTTCAAGCTGCCGCGGGCCCAATGAGCCGGCACCTCTGAGGGCGCCCGAGCTGCGACCACCGTTAATTCCGGGAATATTCAGAACTGATGAGTCAGGGAATAACCTGGGGACGATCGGCAATCCTGATATACCCGAAGATGCGACAGGCCTGCTACGTGTAGATCCTGCTTATCCGAATCCCTTTTATAGCATGACAACGATTCAGATAACCCAGTCGGGGCAGACTCATATCCGGGTGTGGATTGTGCGGGGTATTGGCTTTGCGGAAGACAGCTACTATTCGGGTTTTACCCAGATTGGCAATCAGCTGGTCGCTACACCTGGCGGTTTGGCAGACCTGCTAGTGATGGATGGGGGCTTCGATTTCGACCCTAGTCATCCTATCGCTCAGCACAACATAATTGTCAGAATGGATGAAACCTTTGAAGATGGATACTACCGCTGTTATATCCAGGCTGACGAAGTGTTGTTATGGACGGACCTGCTGTTACTAAATGACGTATCCTGCATCAATCTCAAGCGATTAGGATTGGAAGCGTCGTATTGTGATTAAGCCATCAGATTGGAGGATTTGAGCATGAATGCAACAAAAAAAATAGTCTTGGGACTCGTGGTCCTGTTATTCACATTGCCTGCTGGTTTGTACCCGGCCGAGGAGACAGACGATCATGGTACTTTCGGCATTGCAGCCAGCCTGAGCCAATCGAGCACGAGCCTTTTCTTTCCAGTCTGGATATCGCCGAGGCTGGCGTTAGAGCCAACATTGAGTCTGGTATGGGTAGAGGACGCCGGGATAGACGGGGGTTAGGGTTTGGTCTGAGATTCTATCGGAGACCCCGCCAATCGGTTTATCCCT
Source organism: Candidatus Neomarinimicrobiota bacterium (assembly GCA_041862535.1). Taxonomy (NCBI): domain Bacteria; kingdom Pseudomonadati; phylum Fidelibacterota; species Fidelibacterota bacterium. The sequence continues at coordinate 7,168 of JBGVTM010000333.1, forward strand.
ATCTAAGAATCGGGCTGGGTGTGCTGGGCCTTGATCCTGAATCCGGTGATGCTACCACCGATTTACTGGTGGGGCTGGCGTATGGAGGTGAATATTTCCTGGCCAAGCGATTCAGCCTGGGGATTGAAGCCCAGCTAACCTTCACCAAGTCAGATGAGGAGTCAGCGCGGTTCGGGAATCCGGGTGGGCTAAATGCAAATACTGCCACCCAGATTTACGCAACACTATACTGGCATTAAACGAGCGGTAGTGATCTGAGATCTTATTTTAAGTGAAGTATATGAAAGGGACAGGCCCTTATTCCGATCCCCCGCCTTCGTTCTCCAGATAGCTCTGATAGATCCGCTCGCTATCCGGGTTTAGCACCGTCATATCGGCCAACTCTTTCCACATACCGGCCAGGGCCAGCATTTCAGCGATCTCTTCGGCGTGTCCTGACAGGAAGATGGTGGTATAGCGTTCCTGGCCTTCGCGTTGGATAACCGAGCTGACGGCTTTATGGAACAGGCCCAGGGTCTTGCGCAGCTCGGTCAGGTTGGGTTTTTCCTGGGCCAGGACGTCGAAGGCCTGATAGAAGTAGGCCTTGGCGCGGCGCAGTTCCTGGTTGGTTGCGAGGCGCTCCACCAGCCGGAGTTGTTCGGACCAATTCTGGCTGACGTAGGGATTGTTTTGGCCCTGGGTAGCCAGTGAGGAGGCGCGGGTATAGTACGGTGAACCGGCCAGGACCTGATAGGTGTCCAGCTCCCCGGCGATGAGGAGGTAGGCGTAAAATTCAAGGAAGGAGGCCAGGGGATCAAAAGCGGGTGACAGGTTCACAGGCCGCCCGGGAGAGTAAGGGAACTTGATGTCGCGTACAAAATAGCGCTGGTCCTGGCGGTTATTGAAGAGCACCTGGGCCTGGTAGTACACCTCGTTGCCAATGGTGATGGTGGACTGGAACACCAGCTGGAGGTCCAGGTACATATCCAGGTCGGCGATATCCTCTTCCCAGGGCGAGTTGAGGTAGAACTGCCTGATGGCATCCTCCAGCCCGAGCAGGTCCTGCCGCTCACGATCATTCAGCCGCTGGACGTCCAACTGGACCGTCACTTCGGCGAACTGAGCCTGGAGAAAACCGACCAGAGTAGCTATAAGAATACAGAGAATCGTTCGCATGGCCCTAAGATAGAGCCATTCAAGCTGATTGCCAAGGGAAAGCGGCGATTTTAACGGGCGGGGCTTGATCCCACATTATATGGCGTTATCGCTGCCGATGATAGTGATATTGTAACGCTTCCCCCGGCTTACGACAGACCCTTTCCTGCTGATTTACAATGGTTTAAGTCCCACGAAATTCAGGCTCTGGACCCGGCCAGCGATTTGCCGGGTGAGTTGTTCCAGATCGACCCTTTCCGAGATCGGTTCCAGGCAACAGGTCTTGGATAGTGCATCGTCGATCAGGGAGTTAATCGTTGCGGAAGTGAACTCTACGCGTTTTGCCACATCAACCTCGGTAAAACCGGCTGCTTTGAGTCCGTCTAAGTACTCCTGCTCACTGATAGCCCCACCGAGGCAGGAGTTGTAGACATAGGGATTTTCGCGAAGGTTTTCGGGAAGCTCGCTTACTACGATATCGCTGATGCTGAAATGGCCCCCGGGCTTCAGGACGCGATAGATTTCATTGAAGACCTTGTCCTTTTCTGGCGAGAGGTTAATGACGCAATTGGAGATCACCCAATCGACCGTTTCATTTTCGACGGGTAAATCTTCGATGAGTCCCTTACGGATATCGATATTGCGGTGCGGTGAAGCTGCTGCATTAGCCCGGGCGGTGGCGATCATCTCGGGGGTCATATCCACACCGATGACCCGGCCGGTAGGCCCGACTTTTTCAGCGGCGATCAACAGATCGAGGCCGGCGCCGGCGCCAAGATCCAGGACGTTATCGCCTGATCGCACGCCGCTGAAGGCGAACGGATTTCCGCAACCCATGGAGGAGCCCGCCGCTGATTCATTCACTTTCACTTCTTCAGGGGAATAGCCGATTTCACGGGCATAGGCGCTGTTTGGGGCACTGGCACAGCAGCCGGCGGTCTTTAAAATAGCCTGTCCGTAAGCACGTGTAACCTGGGAGCGTATCTCATCTTTGGTTTTCATCTATAATTCTCCTTAAGGTCATCCAGAGGAGTCTGACAGCAGGACTCCAGCGCATCGGCCAGAGAGCGCAGAATGGCCGGCAGCTGCTGTCGATCAATGCAATAGACCGCTTCTTTGCCGCGTTTTTCCCTGGTAATGATCCCAGCCCGGCGCAAGACACTCAGGTGGCGGGATACGACGGAGAGATCCACGCAGCAACAGCCGGCGGCCTGCCCCACATTCTGCCCCGAACCGGTGCCGAGCAGTTGAAATAGAAGGCGCAGCCGGTTAGGGTCGCTGAGGGCTTTAAAGGTGGCGGCCAGGGTTTCAGGAGCAATACTCTGGCCATCAGGTAGCGCAAGTGGATCGGGTTTTGCTGACATTTGCATAGTGATACAAATTTAAGAATATTTGCATTAGTATGCAAGTGTTAATTGCAGGTTGGAATGGGATGCGGGGTCAGTCCGCTTCTGGTTGTATGAGCTTTACAGCCCTTGGATTGTGGCCGCTGTGCCCGTTAGCTTTGCTTGTTGTGAGTAATATTGCAGATCTCATCCGGACCCGATCGGAGCATCAGGCTATCCTGGAAGCCGCCGGACAGCTGGGCCACGAACGGGGGTCCTATCCCTATCTGGTTGGCGGCTACGTGCGGGACCTTATCCTGGGCCGGGAAAACCAGGACATCGATCTGGTGGTAGAGGGTGACGGCATCGCTTTCGCCCGGGCCCTGGGTAGTTGCCTGGGAGTGGACCAAGTAGTGGCCTTCGAGCAGTTCGGCACGGCCTTGATCCCCCTGAGGGGGGCCCACGTCGAGGTGGCCACCGCCCGCACGGAGACCTACGACCGCGATTCCCGCAAGCCCCACGTGGTGGCAGGTAGTATCGAGGTTGATCTCGCGCGCCGCGACTTTACTATCAATGCCTTGGCCGCCTCCATCCATCCCGAAACCTTCGGTGATCTGATCGACCCCTTCCAGGGCATTCAGGACATGAAGCGGGGCATTCTACGCACACCGCTGGAACCTGATGCCACTTTCAGCGATGATCCTTTGCGCATGCTTCGGGCCGCGCGGTTCGCCGCCCAGCTCCAGTACACCATCACACCTGACTGTCTGGAGAGCATCACCCGGCAGAAGGAGCGCATCGCTATCGTCAGTTGGGAGCGGATCACGAATGAGATCATCAAATTACTGTCAACAGACAAACCCAGTGTGGGCTTTATCATTCTCGGAGAGACAGGCCTTCTGGTTTATATTTTTCCGGAGCTGGAGGCCATGTCCGGCGTGGAGGTGCGTGACGGTCGCGGTCATAAAGATGTCTTCACGCATACCATGTTGGTGGTGGATAACGCTGCCGTACTCAGCCCCAAAGCGGCTTTGCGCTTTGCGGCCCTGTTACATGACATCGGTAAGCCCAGGACCAAGCGCTACGACGAGCAGCGGGGCTGGACTTTCCACCACCACGAGGAGGTGGGACGCAAGATGCTGGAGGAGATCGCCCGGCGGATGCGCCTGCCCAACGACCTGCGGGACTACCTCATGAAGCTCACCCGGCTCCACCTGCGGCCCATCGCACTGGCCATGGAGGGCGTGACCGACAGTGCTGTGCGGCGATTGATGCGGGAAGCGGGGGAGGATGTTGACGACCTGATGATTCTCTGCCGCGCCGATGTCACTACCAAGCAAGAGGCCCTCTATGCCCAATACATGCACAATTTTGAGCGGGTGGAGGCGCTCATGGCCGACGTGGTTCTGCGGGATGAGATGCGGGCATTCCAGTCACCGGTGCGGGGAGATGAGATCATGGCGGTGTGCGGCCTTGAGCCGGGACCGATGGTGGGTAAACTTAAGATGGCCATCGAAGAGGCGATTCTCGACGGCCAGATTGAGAACACTCACGAGGCGGCCCTGGCCTACCTGTACGAGATCAAAGACGAGATCCTCTCGTCCAATCAGTGATACACCTAATCATTATTTAGAAGGAGCTGCCGCAGCAACCTCGCGAGAAAAAGCTTGCCTTTAGTGCAGGTTTAGTGTTATACTATTGTAGAACACTGCAGCAGCGAAACAGTGCTGATGATACAAGGATATCAAATATATCAACTGGTGGGAATCCCTGACAGGTTTCAGGAGCTCTCGCCATGGGACAGGTAAGCCATGGTACTCGATTTTGACCACAGCACGCCCATCTATCTGCAGGTGGCCCGGATGATCCGGGATGCGGTGGTTTCAGGTGACTTGCCGGAGGGGGAGGCCATACCTTCGGTGCGGCAGGTATCGGTGGAGCATGGGCTCAACCCGCAGACCGTGCTTAATGCCAACCACCTGCTGATTGAAGAGGGTATTCTGGAGAAGCGCCGGGGGATCGGTTTTTTTGTGAAGGAAGGTGCCCGGAAGTCCCTGTTACAGGCAGAACGGGAGCGATTCAAGGGCGACGATGTACCGGCTCTGGTAAATCGGGCCAAGCTCCTGGGGCTTTCCCAGCAGGCAACTGTGAACCTAGTCAAGGAGAGATTCAAGGAGTAAGGTTATGGAGCCACTCATACACATCCAGGATGTGAGCAAGTCTTTCGGTTCCACCCGGGCCTTGAAAGGTGTCAGCCTGGATATTTTTGCCGGACGGATTGTCGGTCTGGTGGGGCCTAACGGGGCCGGCAAGACCACCTTGCTGCGGGTGCTTACGGGCGGTATCGGCTACCAGGGACACATCCGCATCCTGGGACTTGAACCCCAAACGCAACGCAAGCAGCTCATGAGCTTCACGGGCGTTATTCACGACGTGGCAGTACTGCCGCCGTGGATGAAAGTGCGGCAGGTGCTGGGCTATATGGAGGGAGTGCACCCGCAGTTCAATCGCCGGCGCTGCGAGGAATTCCTGGCCACTACGGCCATAGAGCAGCACAAGAAGGTCAAGCAGCTCTCCAAGGGAATGAAGACCCAGCTGCACCTGGCCCTGGTTATGGCCACGGAGACCCGCCTCCTGATCCTGGACGAACCCACCCACGGTCTTGACATCCTCTTCCGCAAGCGGCTGTATACCTCCGTGCTGAATGATTATTTTGATGGGGACAAGTCCATCCTGATCTCGACCCACCAGGTGGAGGAGGTGGAGCATATCCTCAGCGACGTTATCTTTATCCGGGATGGTGCGATCCTGCTCTACACCACGATGGACGACCTCAGGGAGAAGTTCGTCCAGGTGACCACAACGGCTGAGAAGGCCGACGAAGTGCGCCGTCTGGGACCTCTCACAGAGCACGAGCTGTTCGGCCGCAAGGTCTTTCTGCTGCGTGATGCGGACCGCGGCACCCTGGCAGCGCTGGGAGAGGTCCAGGTACCCTCGGTAGCCGATGTTTTTGTCGCCATGATGGGAGGTGAAGCATGAAAGCCTATTTTTCGCTGATAGTGCGGGAGTGGCACGAATGGCGCACCGTCATGATGGTGGTAGGCATACTGTACGTACTGGGTCTGGTCCTCGCTACGGTGGCGTTCCACAAAGGGTCCGACGCTCTCATACGCGATCGCATTCAGTGGAATTGGGATCAGGATGAGTGGCATCTTGACGACGAGGGTGATCACGAATGGTTCTCTCCGAAGGAATTAAGGGGTATTGGCGGGTCACGGATGCTCTTTTTGGGCTGGACGCACCTGCTGCGGGTAGGCATGTCTTTCATCAATCTGGCCCTGCTGGTGCTGGCCCTGTTCTATCTGGCAGATGTGGTATATAAGGAACGGGCCGATGGCAGCACCTTTTTTTATCGAGGGTTGCCGGTGGGGGATCTGTCTATATTATCCTCCAAACTGTTGGTCGGCACCGTCGGGTTTCTGGTACTTTCTTTCATTTTAGGGGTGGTGTGGGTATTATATGCCCAGATCACCTTCCCGGGCAGCATGGCGGATGAGTTAGCGCAGGCCGGGCTGTCACCGTTTCAGGTGGCTTCCCTGGATCTAATCGGAGACTGGTCGGTATTCCACCTGCTGCAGCTGGCCTGGCTGCTGCCTTTCGCGGCCTATTTCATGTTTGTGTCCACAGTGACCCGCAGCCGGCCGCTCCTGGTGGGTGTGGGGGTGCCGCTATTGCTGGGTCTCCTCTGGAGGTTTCTGGTGGGCGATAACGCCCTGCTGAGGGAACTCACTGCCAATCTCGGTGTGATCGGTGAAATCCTTAAAGCGGAGTGGCTGGAAACCACCGATATCGCCTCCGGCGAGCCTATCGAGCTATTCGGCTCCTTCTCCCATTACATCTTGAGCCTGCGCACGGTGATCTCCCTGCTGATAGCGGGGGGTTTTTTCGGTCTGACTTTCTTCGCTTATCGTAAGAATCTGCCAGTTTCCTAACAATTCAGGGAAGGCACGGCGGCCTTAGCGCGGCGACACTTCGGACGGCTGTGGAGTGGATGGGTGGAAGGGACCTACCTGGCGATACTTGCCATTGCCACGGTGCTATTGGCGCTGCACTACGATGCCTCCCGTAATTGGATAGGGGGAATCTTATACGTAAACGCGCTGGACCCCTCCATCTGGGTGGAGCGCAGGGATGGGTTGGGCTTTACACTGAATTTCGGTCAATGGATGGCCTGGTTGTGGCTGGCGCTCCTGCTATCTATCCCAGGCTTCATCAGTCTGCTTTCGATATTCTTCAGCAATAGTTAATTTTTGAGCCATCTTTCAAAGGAGTAACGATGGCTAATACAACGGGGAATTTATCTCTAGTTCGGCGACTTATAGGCGTGTTTGGCGCCCCGCGGGCAACTTTCACGGCCCTTTCACAGTCTATAGGAGCGTTGGACCTGGTAGTGCCCCTGCTCATTCTCCTGGTCCTTTCGCTGGCTGGCCAGGCCTTTGTCGGGCCCCTGGCCTTCGAAGAACAGCAGCAGCGGATTCTCCAGCGGGAGGACTTACCCGATGACCAGAAGGATGCCCTTCTAGAGCGCATGGAGAGGAGTCTGAGCAGTCCGACGCGCTATCTGATGGGTGGGGCAACCGTCATCGTCTGGTACGCTATTCTGGGCGGGGTGGTCATGTTTTTCGGCGCCTTTATCCTGGGCGGGCAAGCATCCTACAAGGATACCCTGGCCGTGGTCCTATATGCCAGTCTGGTTGGAGTAGTGGAGTCGATAATCAAAATACCGCTAGTGCTGCAAACGGGGACCACGCGGGTAGAAACCGGCCTGGCCCTGCTGCTGCCCGGCAGCCTGGATGGGACCCTGATTTACCGGTTCTTCCACCGCCTCGACTTCTTCGCGATATGGAAGGTATTCCTGGTGACCATCGGTGTGGCCCTGATTTACAAGGTTGAGGGAAAGAAGGCCCGCATAGTCCTTTTCGGGTCTTGGGTCCTGGTGATGTTTCTGCTGGCGTGGCTGCTGGATGGGCGCGGGCTTACCTAATCGCAGCCGGCGGGATTCAAGTTTAATGGGCGCTGGCAGGAAGTAGTGTCAGACCTGGCAGGAACTTATTAACCATTCATTGGTTTGAGGAGTCTAACTAGTTAAGGAAAGATATGAAGTACCTATTCCAACTCTGTGCGGCCGTGTTGCT
>JBGVTM010000334.1 GCA_041862535.1 Candidatus Neomarinimicrobiota bacterium
GTAAACCATCCTGACACCACCACGCTCATCACCGGCCTGATCAATGACTTGACCTACTACTTCAGGGTCGCGGCGGTGGATGAAGCCGGGAACAAAAGCCTGTTTTCCAATGAAGCCAGTGCTACGCCTTTCAACAGCCATCTAGGCGACTTTGCTCTACTAACCCCCGCCGCTGATTCGGTCATCGTGCGCGAAGGAGTCGCTATCTGGGACTCCGTGACCTTCAGCTGGGAAGCGGCGGAAGACCCGGACGGCGATTCCCTGTACTATCGCTTTGAGCCGGCAGGCCAACATTCCTGGCTGTTTCCGGCGATGGACACGAATGCGACAACAATTTCCCTTATTCCACAAATCGATGTAGTGGCAAACGGCGCAGCCCACGACACCCTCTTCCTGAATTGGAACGTGGCCGCGATTGATGGGAAGGACACAACTTGGTCCAGCAACGGTCCTCGAGCACTAAAATTCGCTTTCTACTATCCGCCCTCAGCAACTGTCGCAAATAATGGCCTACCTACCGCCTTCGCACTCCATCCAGCCTATCCCAACCCTTTCAATCCCAGTGCCACTATCCGTTTCGACTTGCCGGGGGCCGCCGATGTACAACTGGTGATCTACGATATTTTGGGCCGAGAAGTTGTGCGCCTGATGGACCATCGCCTTGAAGCGGGAGATCATCACGTTATATGGGATAGCAAAGCCGCTACTGGCCAAGACGTTCCTTCGGGTATCTACATCGCCCGACTGGTGACAGCAGAGTACAGCAAGTCCATCAAGATGGTACTGCTGAAGTAGTGTACGACTGGAGATCTGCTAGATATAACGAAGCCCCGAAATTTCCGGGGCTTTCCTTTCTGATGGCTCGGGGCGTGATGTCTCGTATGAGAAATCTGAATTGAGTAAAGATTTGTAGCGAACAGTTGCTTCCGGAGGCGAATGTAACTATATTTCGATGATTAACGAAATGTACTGATTGCCAGATGAGCACTATCAGAGATGTGGCCCAGATATGCAAGGCCCTCGCCGAGCATCATCGCCTCCGCATCCTGAAAATGCTGGAGCTCCAACCCCTCTGCGTATGTGAGATCACCGCAGTGCTGCAATTGGCCACTTCCACGGTCTCGAAGCATCTGTCCATCCTCCGCGATGCCGGCCTCATTATCGACCAGAAAGACGGCAAGTGGGTGAACTATTGCCTGAACGACTTATCAGATCTCCCTCAGATCAAGCCGCTGCTCAGCTCCATCTCTAGCGGATTGGTTGACGATAGAATTATCCAACAGGATGCCGAAAATGTAAAATCTGTTGACCGATATGAGATCTGTAACGTTTAACAAAATTTTTTATCCTGATTATTTAGCCATCCAACGAAATGTTACGGGATTAAGATAGTCCGTGGACTGGAAAAACGAAACCAAGCCTTTCCTCTGGATCCTGGGATTTTTCCTCCTGGCCTATTTCATGCCTCTGAAAGATGGTCAGTTCTCCCGGGCGGTCTTTGAGGCCTTGGCTCTGGTGCAGTGGTACGCGCGGGAACATGTGCTGCTCTGCCTGGTGCCGGCCTTTTTTATTGCGGGAGTCATCGCGGTCTTTGTCAGCCAGGCAGCAGTTGTTAAGTACTTCGGCGCAGCAGCAAAGAAATGGTTGTCTTATTCGATCGCAGCAGTTTCCGGCACCGTCCTTGCCGTATGCTCCTGTACGGTCCTGCCGCTTTTTTCCGGCATCTACAAGCGCGGTGCCGGCTTGGGCCCCGCCGTTGCTTTTCTCTACTCCGGACCAGCCATCAATATCCTGGCCATTATTCTGACGGCGCGCATCCTGGGATTTGAACTGGGATTAGCCCGCGTCGTGGGCGCCGTTGTCTTCAGCGTCGTGATCGGCCTGCTCATGCACCTGATCTATCGGCGTGAAGACCAAACCCGGACTGCCATGGATCTCACCGTCCCTGAACAGGACGCCGGTCGTCCATTATGGCAGACCGCCTTTCATTTCTTCGTCCTGGTGGCGCTGCTGGTAGCTGCAACCTGGGGACGGCCGGAGAACACCAGCGGATTCTGGTACGCTGTTTTCACCCGGAAGTGGTTGCTCACCGGCCTGCTCGGACTGCTCCTGGCTTTTTCCCTGTATTCCATGCTGAAAATCAGGCTTATACCCCTGCTCACGGCCATCGTACTGGTGGGGGCTCTGGCACTTATCTTTCCAGGGCAACCGCTGCTCCCCTTCGTGGGCAGCGTTATCGGCCTGGGACTGCTCCTTACCATCACTCCAGGTGAACCACAGGAATGGCTGGCCTCCTCCTGGGGCTTCGCGCGCCAGATAATGCCCCTGCTTGCAGCTGGTGTGCTCGTGGCCGGATTTTTGCTTGGCTCTCCTGAAGGAGGTGGGGGCGTCATACCAGGTCAATGGATATCCGGTCTGGTCGGGGGCAACTCGGTTTTTGCCAACCTGTTTGCCTCGGTGGTGGGAGCCTTCATGTATTTCGCCACGCTGACCGAAATTCCCATTTTGCAGGGGCTTATCGCCAACGGGATGGGCCAGGGACCGGCCCTGGCATTGCTACTGGCTGGTCCAGCACTCTCATTACCCAATATGCTGGTGATCCGCAGCGTCATCGGCACACGTAAGACCCTGACCTTCGTGGCGCTGGTCATCGTGATGGCGACCATATCCGGACTGGTCTATGGAACCGCTTTCAGCCAGGTGTAACGGCATCGACATAATTAAAGTCTACAGGAGGAATAATCATGCTCAGTATTCTGGTGCTTGGCCCGGGCTGCTATAACTGCCACAAGCTGGAAGCCCTGTGCAAGGAGGTGGTGGAGGAACAGGGTATAGAGGCAGCTATCGCGCCCATAACCGACCTGAATCAGATTCACGCCCTGGGAGTGATGATGACTCCTGGACTGGTGATCAACGGCAAAGTGGTCAGCAGCGGGAGGATTCCCGCCAAGGCTACACTGGAACAGTGGATTCTGGAAGCCGCTCAGTAGTCGGATAACAAAAGCATAATCAAGCGAGGTAGCGATGCAAGGCGTATCGAAGAGACTATCTTTTTTTGATCGCTACTTAACCGTTTGGATTTTTACCACCATGTTTATCGGCGTGCTGGCCGGGTACATGATACCAGGTATTGCGGCTTTCTGGGATATGTTCAAATCCGGGACTACCAACATTCCCATCGCTGTCGGTCTTATTCTGATGATGTATCCGCCGCTGGCGAAAGTGCGGTACGAGGAACTCCCCAAAGTATTCCGGAACTTGAGGCTGCTATTTCTCTCCCTGGTTCAGAACTGGATCGTAGGGCCGATTGTCATGTTTCTTCTGGCTATTTTACTGCTGCCGGACAAGCCCGAATTGATGGTGGGGGTGATTCTGGTGGGCCTGGCCAGGTGCATCGCCATGGTCCTGGTCTGGAACGATCTGGCGAAAGGGGATTCCGAGCTGGCGGCGGGACTGGTGGCATTCAATGCCATCTTCCAGGTGTTGTTGTACTCTGTATATGCCTACGTCTTTATCACACTCCTACCGCCGTTGTTCGGTTTGAGCGGCGCTATAGTGGAGGTATCGATTGGCGAAATTGCCGTGACCGTGCTTATCTATCTGGGCATCCCCTTTACTGCCGGGTTGTTATCCAGCACTGTTCTACGGAAAATCAAAAGCCCGGATTGGTATTTTACCCGGTTCATTCCTCGGGTCTCCATACTGACCCCGGTCGCCCTGCTGTTTACCATCTTCGTCATGTTTTCCCTTAAAGGAGAGAATATTATCGCACTGCCTTTGGAAGTGGTGCGGGTGGCTATTCCCTATACCTGCTATTTCGCCCTGATGTTCTTCATCACCTTCTTTATCGCCATGCGCATCGGTGCGTCCTACGAAAAGACCACCACTGTCGCGTTTACGGCAGGCAGCAATGATTTCGAGTTGGCGATTGCGGTTGCTGTGGCGGTGTTCGGGATCAACTCCTCGGTAGCATTCGCTACGGTGATCGGTCCCTTGGTGGAAGTCCCGGTATTGATCAGCCTGGTGAATGTGGCGCTGGCATTTCAAAAAAGGTATTTCCAGAATGCTCTTGGTTCTGATACCTGAATGCAGATGTGGACAAAAATGGGAAAGAATAGAGACTGTCGAGTGAAGAGACGGCGGAAGCGATGAAGGTCGCCAGGTACATGAAACAGGCGATTGTGAACGATACGATCAACAATTCGCTCACCCTCCTACCGGCGAGTAAAAAATAAATGATAACGGCAAAAATACTCGGTATAGGCTGCCCCAAATGTGACGCGTTGGAAGCCAGAGTTAGGAGCGTAGTACAAAAGCACAATCTTGACGTAGAGGTAATAAAGGTGACGGACATCGAGGAAATGATTCGATCCGGCATCATGATGACTCCCGGTCTCGTGGTAGATGACGAGGTTAAGAGCGCAGGAATAATCCCAAAAGAAGAAGAAATCCTTAAATGGCTAGGGGAGAGAAAATCATGAGGAAAAAAATGACGGCATTCTATCTTTTCTTGGCCTTGATATTGGTAAATGGTTGTGAGGCCAATGCCCAGGAAAGAATTGTCCAGGATAAACAGGAAGCCGGTAAATCAGCAGCAAAGATTACGTTTATAGAGTTGGGTTCGGTGAGATGTATTCCCTGCCGGGCTATGCAGCCAGTGATGCGAGCGATTGATGGTAGATACGGGGACCAAATAAATGTCGTTTTCTATGATGTTTGGACCCCTGAGCAAAACCACTACGCAAGGGATTACGGCATAAGAGTAATCCCAACGCAAATTTTCCTGGATAGCACCGGAACCGAGATTCTACGTCATGAGGGATTCTTTCCAGAGAAAGAGATAATTGGATTCTTGGATTCAAAAGGATTAGAGCCAGTTACTGATGATTAAAACCTAGCCGTGATCGTAGACCTGTTTTCCGCACTCAGCGAGGCATCACAAGGAAGTTTGGGCTTCGCTCTACTCGCAGCCTTTACTTGGGGCCTGTTGAGCATCCTTCTCAGCCCCTGCCATCTTTCGAGTATCCCGCTGATTATTGGCTTTATTAATACTCAAGGACACGTCACCGTTGGGAGAAGCTTCAAGTTATCACTGATATTTGCATCAGGGATCTTAGTTACTATTGCACTAATAGGTATTATCACTGCCGCATTTGGACGATTACTTGGAGATGTAGGCACTATTGGAAATTATATCGTGGCAATAATATTTATCGTCGTTGGCCTTTATCTCCTGGATATTCTTCGTCTTCCTTGGAGTGGTTACAGTTTACGGTCCACAAAGCATGAGGGAATGATCGCAGCGCTGGTACTGGGGCTTCTATTTGGCATAGGCTTGGGACCATGTACTTTCGCCTACCTGGCTCCGTTACTGGTCGTGATATTTCAATTTGCCTCGACAAGTATATCCAAAGCTGTATTCCTGCTGGCTGCCTTCGGAGTCGGTCACTGTGCAGTGATTGTTGGAGCGGGGACGTTCACTACCAGGGTGCAGCAATATTTAAACTGGACAGAATCCACCAGGATGGCAACCTATCTCAAGAGAATATGCGGCGCTTTGGTGGTACTAGCGGGCCTATACATGATATTAGGGCTGCTTGTGCTGCGTAGCGCAGCGTAGCGGGATGAGCCCCTGATCTACCCTTTCAAAACAACTGCTTACGAATCTTTCCTCACCTTTCCATATACTGGCGGGTACGGCATACAGTCCCCAGTGAATAAACATGCCGAAGCGCGCCTCACGCCACCACGCCATGCGGGCATCGCGCTCCGCTCTGGTTTCCTGCAGGTAGTCTTTGGGAGAAGGCCGCCCGGTACAGGAGAGCTGTACCAGAAGACCGGTCAGCAGCGATCCGGTCAGAATCATGGTGCGAAGGTTGTTTCTGCCGTAGCCTTTCAGGCTGAGATTTGACTTGATCACACTGCATATCTTCATGGTTTTATCCTAATAGAAACCTGGCACCGGCCCCATGACGCGAGAGCCGCAGGTCTGTCTGCCGAACGATAATTTGGACAAATACACCAGGCAGGTTATTCCAAAGGGACCGGTGAGCAGCCCTGGTTCAGCGCAACTCCCTTAACCCGCAGGGTATTGCCGAACTGGTCATTGCCGATCGTATATAAACCGGGCCTAAACATGAATAGCGAGGCTGAAACAACAGAAAACAACAACCATCAGTACAATATGTTTATTTCTCAACATCCTAGCCGCCCGGAACGTCCCCGGACCAACCCATCTTTGTGCGGAGGATGTGGAAGTAGTCGCTGTCCAGCAGGCGCACCATATTGATATTCCAGGTGGCCCGCCGGGTGGTGACCACGGACCGGCTGTCGATCTCGAACTTGACCTGCCCGTCCAGCGTGAGGGCGATGCCTTCCTGGTCCTCTTTGAAGCGGATGACGATCTTATCAGTGCTGGGCACGACGATCGAGCGGGCCGAGAGGGAATGCGGGCAGATGGGGGTGATCGTCAATGCCTCCAGGGCGGGCACCACAATGGGGCCTCCGGCCGAAAGGGAGTAGGCCGTTGAGCCGGTAGGGGTGGCAATAATAAGCCCGTCTGATACGTAGTCGTTCAGCTTGCGCCCGGTTACCTCCACCTTGGTATGGAGGAGCCGTGGCGAACTGCCCCGGTCTACCACCAGATCGTTGATAGCATAGTAGGTCTCGAACTTGTCGCCATGCTGCAGATCCACGGCCAGCACCATGCGCTCTTCCAGGCGGTACTGATCGTTGAGGACCTGTTCCAGGGCCTTGAAGGTATCGACGGCGGGGACCTCCGCCAGGAAGCCCAGGCCGCCCATATGGATCCCGAGGATCGGAACCTTGGCCTTGCCGATAATCCGGGCGGTGGACAGGATAGTACCGTCGCCGCCGATGGATAGCATCACGTCCACCTGCCGCACGATGCTAGCCGTTGAACAGACTTTCACCTGCTTGGGTGGCTGGTAGGCAGAGCCCACCAGGCGGTCGGTCAGGACCACGGTTTGATCCCGCTCCAGTAGCCACTCCACCAGCGGGGGCAGGAGCTGCCACAGGTCCGCCTTGCGATAATTAGCGACAATCCCGAAGGACTTCATTCATCCTCCTTTGTATCCGACGCCGGGAGCCCGGGCTGCTCTTCGAAGCCCGCCGAGGTCTTCAACAGCATCTTGACTTTCTCCTCCGCATCGGCCAGCTGGGCCTGACAGAACTCAGCCAAACGCTTTCCTTCGGCGAATAGCTGCAGTGAACGATCCAGACTCACCGATTCCGACTCCAGCTGCGCTACAATGTCATGCAGCTGTTCCAGGGCTTCTTCAAAGGTCAGTTCCGGTTTCTTCTCAGCCATTGGCTAATTCTCCTCCAGGCGGGTAACTTCTACGCCGGCGGTGCCATCGCTCAGATGCAGCGTCAGGGCCTGCTGAAGCCCAAGGCCCCTACGGCGGGTGACCACCTGTCCGGTCTGGTCATCGGTGACGATCACGTACCCCCGCTCCAGCACCCCCCGGGGATTAAGGGCCTGGAGACCGGTCGCCGCTACTTCGAGAGCCTGTGATTTGCGTGCTATCAGGTGAGCTATGCCCAGCTTCAGGCCATCGGCCAAGCGTTCAAGCTGTTCTTTCCGGTTTTCAATGAGTACCAGCGGCTGACGGAAGGCGTAACGCTGGCGTAATTGGATCACTTGCTGTTGTAAATCCTGGATTCGTCGGCGGATCACCCGCTCCATAGCTGTTAACTGCTCATCCACATATTGCAGGTAGGCCTCCCTTTCGGGCACCGCCAGCTCGGCTGCTGCCGATGGTGTAGGCGCCCGCATATCCGCCACCAGATCGCAGATGGTAATATCGGTCTCATGTCCCACCGCCGAGAGCGTAGGCAGAGGACAAGCGGCCACCGCCCGGGCCACTTCCTCCTCGTTGAAGGGCCACAGGTCCTCCAGGGAACCGCCGCCTCTGGCCAGGATCACCAGGTCCACCCGAGCGTAGGCGCCGAATTCAGCCAGAGCGGCTGCGATGTCTGTCGCGGCCCCCTCACCCTGCACCAAAGTGGGCCTTACAATCAGGGTCACGTGAGGGGCCCGCCGCCTGACCACCTGCATGATATCGCGGATGGCCGCACCTGTCGGTGAGGTCACCAGCCCGATGCGCCGCGGGAACGTGGGCAGAGGCTTTTTACGGGCCGGGTCAAAAAGGCCTTCGGCCTGGAGCCTTTGTTTAAGGTCTTCAAAGGCCAGCCACAGCTCGCCCGCCCCCGCGGGGTAGAGATTCTGCAAGACCAGCTGATACTGCCCCCGGGTCTCATACAGGGTCAGACCCCCGCGAGCCAGAACCTTTTGACCGTTCACCGGGCTGAAGGCCAGTGAAACATTGAGCGAGGCAAACATTACAGCAGCTACCTCGGCCCGGTCATCTTTCAGAATAAAATACATGTGACCGGAAGTGTGGTGCTTGAAGTTTGATATTTCGCCCTCCACCCAGACAGGGGCAAAATGTGATTCCAGGAGCTGTTTCGCCTGACGATTCAGCTGCGAGACGGAGAGAATCTCAAGGGGACCGGCCGGCGACATCTATCGAGGGGAGGTTGGTTTTCCGGCCCCCTCCCAGGCCCGGAGCCACAGCACGGCCAGCCTAGTAGCGACTAGAGACACCCTGCACCACGCCATGGGACCGGTTCGGGAGTAGAGCTCGGTAAGATCTGCCTGTGGGATTGCCTCCGGATTGGCGGAATATCCCAGGACAACCACCGCTTTTTCAGAACCATTTTTCTCTTCAGCCTGCCCATTGACCAACCTGTGGATCTCGTAACACCAACTCCTGCCACTGGTAATAGTCAGACCTAGCCGCAGAACTGCCACCGGGATGAGGTATCGCAACGCCATTGGTGCTTCTCAGGCCCTGGCGGAAGCAGGCGTCTGTTAGCGCAGTTTCTTCTTGTGGCGATTGGCGCGTAACCGCTTTTTGCGCTTGTGGGTATTGATTTTACGGCGCTTCCGCTTGCGTCCGCAGGGCATGCCTATTCCTTAACAAATTGATCAATTAATCAAATGATATCTATTGCACCGAATCCGGTTGCAAAGCCTGGTCAACGGCAATCCGCAGGGTTTTGGAGGGTTTGAAAACCGGTACCGAACGCCGGTCCAAGCGAACCGTTTCCTGCGTGGCCGGATTGCGTGCCTCCCGTGGCTGACGGATACGTACGAGGAAGGTGCCAAAGCCCCGCAACTCCACCTTCTTGCCCATCGTAAGAACCTCCTGGACGGTCCCCAACAGGCCGTCCACAATTGTTTCCGTCTCCACTTTTGTCAGCCCGGTGTTCCGGGCCAGGAAATGAATGAGTTCACTCTTAGTCAGACCGGGGCGATCTTCCAAGAGATCCATCAGCTCGCTTCGGATCATGCCACCTCTCCTCCTTATCTCATGAGGTATTGCGGCAGAAGTTGTGGGAACCAGCTGGGGCGGGAGTTGCTTCCCAGCAGAAGATCCCAGAGGGAGATGCGCCGCCGTTCTATCGGCCTAACGATGACAGGGCGTTTCGAGCTGCCAGTAAGGGCCCCCGCCAGGTCAATAGCATCTTCGAATCCTCCCAGAACATCAATCAGGCCCAGATTCAGCGCCTGCCGACCGGTGAATACCTCGCCGGTAGCCAGTTCCTTTACGCGCTCCAAGGATAGATTCCGCTCCATCGCCACCACCTCGGTGAATTGAGCGTGAAGGTCGTCGATCACCTGTTGAAAGCTCCGGCGATCACTTTCCGTCGGGATACGGAAGGGCGAGCCCGCATCTTTCAAGGAACCACTCTTGATTACTTCCATCTGGACACCAATTTTGTCCATCAGGTCCGCTGCTACCGGGTAGTCCAAGACCACCCCGATGGAACCGGTAGTAGTACCAGGAGTAGCGACAATGGTATCTGCTGCTACGGCTATATAATAGCCGCCAGAGGCGGCCACTGTGCCCAGGGAGGCGATAACCGGCTTTGAGCCCTGCTCACTCATCTTGCGCAACTTGGCGTAAATCTCCTGACTGGCGGCCACTGTGCCCCCGGGGGAGTTAATTCGCACCAGAATGGCCTCAATGTCCTTGCGCCGGCTAAACTGATCCAGCTGGCGGACAATCCGCTCACTTTCAACGATAAGTCCTTCAATCTCAACCACTCCAACACGGGGACCATCGCCTACTTTCCAGGCTTCGGTCCGCGGTCGGCGGAACAGCGACAAGATTAATACAATCACGAAGAGGGCCGCGACCCAGAGCATCCACTTCAACGTTCGATCGTAGCGACTGGTGCTCATCCCTTCTGCTTCCAGATTACCAACCTTTGCCCAACACGAATATAATTGGAATTGGCACTTATGCCGTTCCAGCTGCGCAGCTTGGACAGACCCACACCATGAGCCTCGGCAATTTGACTCAGGGTGTCCCCCACACGGACAGTGTAGGTATACCTCTCCATGTCATCCACATTCGCCGGTTGAAGACTCGCCAGCCCAGTAGGCTTGGTCGAAGCCGGAACCCAGATAACCAGCTTTTGCCCTACCCGAATGTAGCTGGAACCGGGCCGTAGACCGTTCCAGAGGCGCAGCTTGGAAAGGCCAACCCCATGGTCCTCGGCAATCTCGCTCAGTGTGTCTATAGGGCGGACCGTATATAAGATCTTTTTCATATCGGGATTCAGGGGGATTTCCATCTGCCGGGCGGCTACGCTGGAAGTGGGCACCGGAATCTCCAACCGTTGTCCCACCCGCAGCCGGTTCCAGTTGCGCAAATTATTAGCTCTGGCAATGGCAGGCATGGATACACCATAGCGCTTGGAGATTGAGTAGAGGCTTTCACCCCGCCGCACCTGGTGACGCCTAATCTGCACATCCGCCAACACCGGTCCCACCTTGGAAGCAATCGGCTCGTAATTACGTTCAAAGGCCTCTTTGTGACCCTTGGGAATTCTAAATAGGTAGGGCCGGCCGTCCTCCGGCGGCGGAGTGGCATTCTGCCGCAGCTCAGGATTGAAAATACCCAGACTGTCCGGGCTGCATTCTGCGATCTGGGCTAACGTTTCAAAAGTGAGGCTTTTATCTACCGGCACAACATCCCATTCCAGCTCCGGTTCATTATTAATGATAAAACCATATTTCTCGGGGTCCTGGGCGATGAGGAAGGCTGCCATCATATTCGGAATGTAATTGCGGGTCTGCCTTGGGAGAATGCGAAGTTTCCAGAAATCCGTGGTCTGGTGCCAGCGTATGGCCCGATGGACGCGGGCTTCACCGGTGTTGTAGGCTGCCATAGCCAGGTACCAATCACCGAACTCGTTGTAGAGGTCTTTGAGGTAGCGGGCCGCTGCCAGAGTGGATCTTTCAAAATCGCGGCGTTCATCCCGCCACCAATCGCGTTTCAGGCCATAGCGGCGAGCAGTAGAGGAAATGAACTGCCACGGCCCGACTGCATGTTTCCAGGAATAGGCCCGGGGATTGAGACCACTTTCCACGAGAGCGAGAAAAACAAGCTGCTTGGGCACTCCCTCCTGTTCCAGAATCGGTTCAATAATCTTTCGGTAGCGCGATAAACGGTTCAGCCAAACCTGCATATTCCGGCGGCCCTGAGTGCGGAAAAATTGAATGATCCGCGCCACATGGTCGTTATATACAATCGGCAAGTGCCCCTCTCCATTGAGCTCCAGCCGGGATATGTCACCCAAATCGGAAGGGAATGACCGGGTATAACGGCTCAGCTCGTCGCGAAAGGCCGACACAGTAAGGGAAGTTTCCACTTTCTCCAGAGTCTGGCTGTCGTTTTCGTAAAAAGCGATGGTAGCGTTGAGAAAACGATTGAACTCCAGCCGCTGCAGCTCATCCATCATCGGAAGCTGTTCGACGTCCGCCATGGCTTCAAAAAGCAGGTCGAAATAATAGGCCGCCTCCAGGGTATCGCCCGATTTATCAGCCACTATGGCATCCACGAAGATAAGGCGGGCTTCCTCCATCAGCTCGTCGAAGCGGGACGCATCCTCATCAGTAGAAGCCAAATCCACCGCCATGACGCCATCCTCCAAGGGCGTCTTGGTGGGGTTCTCCTGGGCGTACAGCACTGTGGGCACCCACCCGAGTCCTAATGTAAGCATGAGGCCTACAATCAATCGCTGAGTTGTATCTACCATAAAGGATGCCAATTTAGGGTAAGTTTTCACCAGAAGCACTATTCCAGAATTGGGCTTTTACCGGGCAGCCCCTGGTGAATACGGTCCAGCAGTGCACTGGTACTGCGACCTTCCAACAGCGGAATGATCCGCACCTCTCCGGCAAACTCACGCCCTACCACCGCTTGCTGGCTGTAATCTGCCCCCTTTACCAAGACATCGGGGTGGAGCTGACGTAACAGAGCGTAAGGCGTGTCCTGAAGGTCGGGATCCAGATCATCAGTCCGCGAGGGTTCAACAGGGAAGACCACCAGCACATCTACCATCTCCAGGGCTCCCAGGATAAGTAACCGGTCATCCAGGGACATGACGGGGCGCTGGGGTCCCTTTAGCCGCCGCACTGATGCATCGCTGTTAACTCCCACCACCAAGTAATCACCCAGACACCGGGCTTCGTGGAGGTAATGAATATGACCGGCATGCAGCAGATCAAAGCAGCCATTGGTGAACACTACCCGTCGCCGCTCACGCTGGCGTTCGCGAATCCAACCGGCACAGGCTTCCCAGGCCAGCTCTTTAGCGATCACCGGCAACCCCTATCACCGGACACCAATCACATCCAAATGGCTGACAAAGGGTTTCAATCCACTCCAACAGCCCTTGCTGCTCGCCAAAAGACGCTGGTCTTCGGAGGCCCAGCCGCTCAACATGCCGCCTTACCCGGCCGTAGGGCCAGCCGAGGGGTAGCTGATACCACTCCCTAAATCGATTGGTGCCCGTTTTTGAGCTACTGAGGGGCAATAGCCAGTTGCCTACCACCTCTACAAGAAAAGGCCTTGAAGGAACAGAATAACCTCCTCCTGCCAGATCCCGAACCAGTTGCCGGACATCCACCAGGGACCACTTCCATAGCTTCTGAGGAGTGTGGTGGTACATGAAAGCCAAGGCACTCAGGCAGATTACGCGACCAGGGAGTCCCCGCCGGAAGCTGCCACCGTCACCGAGACCCAAATAGTCAACCACCCCTGAGAGGAAGGCGGGCAGGTCTTTCTCACCGGGCAGAAGAGTTAACCAGTGCCTTACCAAATCGAGTCGGTGATGATCGGGTCCCAGCCGACGGGCCAGGCCATTCCAGACGGCTGATGTGTCCTGGTCATTCCAGGCAGCTAACCGACGCCACCAACGTTGCATTGCCAGCGTCTGAATAAAATCGTCCTGTTCTGTAAAACCGTCGAGCGCCTGGGGGATAGTATGGCAGAGGGCCTGAAATGATTCCGGTTCCCTGGGAAGAGGCACGGTAGGCACTACCCGCCACTGGTTCTGGGACACCGCCTTAAAGGGTCCGGCGGCGATGACATGAAGAATCACCAGACGGTAGCGTGGGTCTGTCTGGTGGCGGTGTCGGTACCAGTCGTTCCACCGCCGGTGGATTTCCACGTCTCCCCGCCGCACCTGGCCATCGGGAAAGGCGATGGTTGCATCAAGATAGTCGGGTCCTGGCCCGCCGTTGCGTTTGCCCTGATGGAAAATCCGATATTGTCCCCCCAAGCCCCACACTGTCCGTCCAGCGCTACGCTCCCATTGGGCATAAAGGTCCGCCTCTCGTTCAGGACTTTCTTCAGTCTTGACCGGCTCACGCACTCGGGTCTCACTTTCAGGGCGTATCGAGCAGGGCCTGGATACTCGCGCGGGCACTTTGGAGGAGGAATTCACGATCAGCGTCTGTCAAATCCTTGGTTTCAATAGGTTGGCCAATGGTAACTCGAATAGGCGTGTGTGTCAAGCTCAGAGAGTTGGGCGGCACGGCCTCGAAGGCACCCTGCACAGCCACAGGGACGAGAGGCAATCGGCTGCGAAGCGCCAGGTGAAATACTCCTTTTTTAAAGGGGAGGAGCTGACCATCTCTGGTACGAGTACCCTCGGGGTACAGAATAAGGGAAATAGCTTTAGTGCTCAGGGCCAGCAAAGCGCGGTCAACCGAAAGCCGGGCTTGAACGCTATTCGAACGATCAACAGGTATGCTCCCCATAGCTTTCAGACTCCAGCCAAAAAAGAAAATGGAAAACAGCTCTTTTTTAGCCATGAACACTACTGTTCCAGGCAGTGATGCCAAGGCCAGCGGGATGTCCAGAGCGCTGGTGTGGTTACTCATATAGATATATTGCTGTCCTTTCCGGAGATACTCATAACCGCGGATAGTAATCTGTAATCCGGTGGACCAGAGAATCCAGCGGGCCCAGGCCCTAGGCCACCAGCCAATAAAGCGCTTGGAGCGATCCACCAACGCAGTGAGCATCGTGAAAGTGCCGAAGACCGTGGTAGCCGCCACAACATTTAAAATAACCCAGACCCGTCGTACCCACTTCATAGGACCGTTAGCCGCTCCTCACCATAATAAGGTACCAATGCCTCCGGCAATGCCACCATACCAGTGGGCTCCTGGAAGGTTTCGAGGAGGGCTACCAGCAGCCTTGGGGTGGCCACGCCTGAGCCGTTGAGGGTATGCACATAATCCAGTTTGCCGGCATCCTTTCTCCGGAAGCGGATATTGCCCCGTCGCGCCTGGAAGGCTTCGCAGTTGCTACAGCTGCTCACTTCCAGCCATTGGTCGGTTACCGGCGCGTAGACTTCCAGATCATAGCACTTGGCAGCCTGGAAGGCCAAGTCGCCGGTGCACAGTTCCACTACCCGGTAGGTTACTCCCAGCCGCCGCAAGACCTCCTCCGCATCAGCCCGTAAAGTTTCCAACTCATCATAAGAGGTGTCGGGATGCACAAATTTTACCAGCTCAACCTTGTTGAACTGGTGGACGCGCAGCAGGCCCCGGGTTTCCTTGCCATAGCTGCCTGCTTCGCGCCTGAAGCAGGCGCTGAAGGCGGCATACTTGCACGGCAGGTCGTCTTCTGTAAGAG
>JBGVTM010000335.1 GCA_041862535.1 Candidatus Neomarinimicrobiota bacterium
AGGAGACCCTGCTGTTCAACACCACGGTCCGGGATAATATTCTTTACGGTGACTCAAATGCCTCTGATAAGCAGCTGATCGCAGCAGCAGAAGCGGCCCATGCATGGGAGTTTATTCAGGAGCTGCCCGAAGGTATGGATACTATTATCGGCGAACTGGGAGCTCAGCTCTCCGGCGGGCAGCGCCAGCGCCTAGCCATCGCCCGCGCCCTGCTTAAGAATCCGCCCATCCTTATCCTGGATGAAGCCACCTCGGCCCTGGATTCCGAATCAGAAAAGCAGGTCCAGAAAGCTATTGATGCCCTGGTAAAGGATCGAACGGTCATCGTGATCGCCCACCGCCTCTCTACCATCCAGAACGCCGACCGGATACTTGTGCTTGACGCAGGCCGGCTAATCGAATCAGGTACTCACGAGGAACTGCTCGTGCAAGGAGGCCGTTATCATCAATTATACCAGACCCAATTCAGCAGCTAGCGAATGAGTCCCTGTGGAAACGCCCACCTGCAGCAACACACGCGCGCACGCAACCTGATAAGATGGCTGGCAATTCCAGACTGACCGGTAAAAACCTTACCGTTGCGCTTAAGATGCTCAAGGAAATCACGACTATCCTGGAGAAGAAGAATATCTGGTATTGTCTGGATGGCGGAACCTTGCTGGGCATTGTGAGAGAGAACCGACTGCTTCCCTGGGACAATGATCTGGATACGTTCGTGACTAAGGATGAGTATAAAAAAGTCGCGTCGCTCACCTGGAAATTCCGATTGCGCGGCTACTGGGTTGCTGTCAGGAGACATAAGCAGGATATGCCACCATTTAGAAAGGGTGATCCGAGGGCTGTAAAAATCAGGAACAGAAGGTATCGATTATTCGCCGGGCCTGTCTGTCTGGACATCTTCATTAAATACCGCGAAGGGGATAACTACTGCTGGAGGGAAGGCGGTAGAGAAAAGAACGTCAAGAAATCCGTCCCGGCTCATTTCTTCAGCAAGGTAGTCCAGAGGGAGTTCGACGGCAAAAAATATTGGATTCCGGCAGCCTACGATGAGTACCTGACTTATCGCTATAAAAATTGGCGAAAACCTGTCAAGAAATGGAACAATCTGGAAGATGATCATGCGATCATCAAAGATGCGGTCTTTGCACCATAGCCATTGCTTCACATTACCTATATTTATATCATCTACGAAGCAGTCATCCTACCAGTCAGGAGCCTGGCACGAGATCGCTGACCTGGTAGGCTAGTCCGCAACAGTGAGTGGGAGAGTGCCAGGACCGGCCCCCAGATTAGTAAAATGAAGGTTTTGTTCTACGTCCATCACCTGTATTACCTGCCCCAGCTCCTGCCGGTGGCGGAAGTGCTGGCTCGGCGTCATGCGGTGAGCTTCGGCTATTCACCCAAGGTAACCCGTCAGGAGGAGGCAATTCTCACCAAGGCAATCGCCGACAGGGATTGGACCCTCTACTCCCCTCGCGTTGCCCAAGCTAGAGCCAGGGAGGCCGATGTCCTCATCCTCGGGATTTCAGACGGGGTGGAAGACCTGGCCGGCCCGTCAACGCTGGTGGTGCTCCTGTTCCACAGCATCGGCCTGAAGCGGATCTACTATACCGACACCCACCCGCGCATTGATATCAGATTTATCGAGAGTGCTTATCACCGGCAGAGGTGCCTGGAGGTCGCGCCCGAGGTGGAGACCCACGCCGTAGGCTATGCCAAATTGGACCCGTTATTCGGAGAACAGCCGCCGCTTGATCATAGCCTGCCCACCGGAACCGGCCCCAGGATTCTCTACGCACCTACCTTCTACCCCGGTTCCCTGGAGCTGCTGGGCCACCTCATCCCAACCTGGCCCTGGGAGTGGCAGATCGTTATCAAGCCGCATCAGTTCACCTTTACCAATCCTTTCTACCGTTATCAGCGGGCCTTGCTGGAGGATCTGGCCCGGCGGTGCCCCAATGTGACGCTCCTGCCCCTGGAATTCTATAACATCCTACCCGCCTTCCGCTGGGCCGACGTGCTGGTCTCCGAAATCTCGTCCACCATCATCGAGTTCACTGTTATGGACAAGCCGATAGTGGTATGTGACCAGCTCCACCTCAGGCTCCACCACCGATGGCGGGGTAGCCGGTACTTACAGCACCGTATAGATACCGAGCTCCTGGGCCGGCTGGATTTCGCCCACCACGTCCCGACCGCCGGCCAGGTAGCCGATCAGGTGAGCTATGCCCTGCAGCATCCCGATGAGCTGTCGGACAGGCGGCATGCTGGCCGGGATCTGCTGGTGGGGCCGTGTGACGGCCGGGCGTCCCGGCGCATCAGGGAGATCATCGAAAAGGCGGCCGCATGAGCCTGGCATCCCGTCGCTATCTCCTCTTTGCCTCAAAGCCCTATTCTTTTGCCATTCTCGAACCGCTGCAGCGGTTTATCCAGAGCCAATCGGACGGGCAGGTAAAGTGGTTCCTGGCCAGCACTGCCCGCGACTACGCGGCACCGGGGGAAACCCTCTCCACAACCCGGGAGGTGATAGCCTTTGACCCGGAAGCCATCGTGGTACCTGGCAATGTGGTACCCCCCTTCTGGCCCGGGCTGAAGGTGCAGATTTTTCACGGCCTGGACGATGAGGTGCAGGGCTTCTACCGCATCAACGGCCTATTTGACC
Source organism: Candidatus Neomarinimicrobiota bacterium (assembly GCA_041862535.1). Lineage (NCBI taxonomy): Bacteria > Pseudomonadati > Fidelibacterota > Fidelibacterota bacterium. Next base: position 2,663 of record JBGVTM010000335.1, read on the forward strand.
TTTATTGCACCCCCGGCCCCACCACCACCCAGCGGTTTCAAAAACTCGCGCATCAGCACCGCTATTTCCTGGTAATCGAAACCGGCTGGCCCAAGCTGGACCCCCTGGCGTATCCTCAAAACCCCCAGCTCATGCGGCGAGAATTAGGTGTGGATCCACAGCGACCGGTGCTGCTGTACGCGCCCACCTTCCCACCCAAATATACCTCCGCCCCGGACTTACTGCCGGCCATTAAGCAATTGACTGGAGGACCTTATCACTGGCTGATTAAATTCCATCCCCTCCTGGACCAGGAGATCAAGGAGCAATATAGGGAGCTTTGCGGCGAATTTTGCCAGGTGGTAGCGGACCTGAACATCCTGCCCTGTATGCAGGCCGCTGATATCCTCATTACCGACACTTCTTCTGTGGCCTACGAATTCCTGCTCCTAGACCGCCCCATCATCACCTACCGGGCCATTGCCCGTCAGGATAAGGGCATCGATATCACCCGGCCCGCGGAATTAGCGGGGGCTATTCGCCGCTCCCTGGAGCAACCGGGTGAATTGGCCCCCATCCGCCGCGACTACCGCGACCAGCTCCATCCCTACACCGACGGTGAATCATCACACCGGGTGATAGAGGCCATTGAAAAAGTCCTCCAGACTGGCCTCCACCGGCAACTGCGGCGTAAGCCATTGAACCTGGTACGAAGGTTGAAAATCCGGCGTATGGTGACCCTATGACACGGTTATTGATCCTGGCGATAGGCCTGGCGAGTTGTCTCCAGAGCCAGACCCCTGCGTTCCTGAAAGGGGAGACGCTCATCTATACTGCCGGTTTCAGTCTATTCTCAGCCGGGAAAACCATTATGGAGGTCGCCGGCAGGGACACCACCGATCCAGACATGGCTTTGCACATCACCTCCCGGACCGAGACGGCCCCCTTCTTCGACCATATATACCGCATTCGGGACCGAGTCGATTTGTGGCTGGATCAAAGTACCCTGGAGCTGCGGCGAATGGAACGTGACATTCAGGAAGGTCGGTTTGAGCGCAAGGACACTACCACCGTTGACCGCCAGGCGGGCCTTATTTTCACCCGGAAGGATACCCTGATCATAGAGGGACCGGTTTTTGATCCCGTTGGCGCCGTTTACTATCTGCGCACTCTCCCCCTTGCGATCGGCGACGAAATTTACCTCTCCATCTTCAACGGTAAGCAGCTGCGGAAAGTAGCCATCGCCGTCAGCGGGAAAGAGGTGGTTAAGGTGCCTATGGGGGAGTTTGAATGCCTGGTCCTTAAGCCCATGCCCCTGGATCGCCGACGGTTAACGAAAGTGGATGGGCTTATGCACCTCTGGCTGGCAACGAATGAACGGCGCACGCCCGTACGCCTGGAGCAAACTACCAGCTTCGGGACCATGGTCCTCAGGTTGTTGGAAGTCAGATGAGAAGTGCTGTTTAATCCTGGAGGCTACGGCCAACCGGGTAAATTAGCGGCTACCTACTCCCAGGCCTATTATGCCCGGCGGAACAGCGCCGGGAATCCTAATGCACAATGCGCATGATGTCGTTATAGATAATCACCACGACCAGGGTTAAAAGCAGCATCACCCCCAGTTGCTGAACCGCCATCCGGGCGCGCAGGGAAAGAGGACGCCGCAGGGCCGCTTCCACCAGGACAATGGCAATGTGCCCCCCATCCAGGGCTGGTATGGGCAGCACGTTGATGAAAGCGAGGTTGACACTGATGATAGCCAATATGCCGAGCAAGTAGTCAAATCCCTTTTGAGCCGCCTCGCCCGCCACCTGGCCGATCAAAATCGGGCCGCCAATCTCCCTCAGGCTGGCCCGTCCCGTAACGATCATCACCAGCGTTTTGTAGGTGAGGACAAACCAGCGACCGGTGAGCGCGAAGCCATTGGTTGCCGCCTCGATAATCCCCACCGAACGGTAACTTACTCGCGGACCGATGCCAATGCGCCCCACCACCTTGATCTCATCGTCCAACAGGATCTCCGAAGCGCGGGTCTCAATAGCACTCAGAAAGGGTTCACCGTCGCGCTCCCAGATTACTTCCACAGTTTCATTGGGCCGGCTGTGGATGAGGTTGGTGAGCTTATCCCAGGAGTCCACCGGTATGCCATTGACAGCTGTAATCCTGTCCCCCGGCTGAATTCCCGCCGCTTTCGCCGGGTAGTCCTCCGCGAGAGACCCTACCACCGGCGCTGGATCAGCCTCGGCTATGCCATTCACCAGGGTCAAGCTGGCAAAGAGCACCCCTGCCAGCAGCAGGTTGGCCAGGACACCTGCAGACATAAACCACACCTTCTGCAGAGTGTTCTTGGACTGAAACTCCCACTCTGATCCGGTGAGCTTCGTGTCCATACTTTCATCCACGATGCCGGCCACCTTGACATAGCCTCCCAGGGGGAGCAGCCCCAGGCCGTACTCGGTGTGCCCAATCTTTTTCTTGATCCCCAGGCCAAAGATGTTAAATCCGATGTAGAACCGCTCCACTCGGATGCCCACTGACCGGGCGGCCAAGTAATGGCCCAGCTCGTGTGAAGCTATGAGCACCAGTAATACAAAGAAGATCGCTAGCACATAAATCAACACCGTCATCATTCAACGCCTTTCAAATCGCTTCTTCCCGGGGATTTATCACTTTATCAGCCACAATATAACAGCAAAAGCCAACTATTCCACCCAATAGAGTAGGCGGGAATTAAGACCTAGGTAGGCATAGGTACGCCCATAGTCTGGCCCACGTGGCGGAGCGTCCAGGTCTGAAGCTCTTCAATGTCCTCCAGCTGCGGGTGGGCCACAAAAGGATGCTCGGCCAGGGCCTTTTCGAGGTAGACCGGGATCTCTATGAAGGAGATGTGGTCTTCCAGGAAGGCCTGGACCGCCAGGTCGTTGGTCATGTTGAGTACCGCCGGGGCCGAGCCACCCCGCTTGAGGGCTTCATAAGCCAGGGCGATGCAGGGGAACTTATCCAGATCGGGCGGCTCGAAGGTGAGAGTTCCCACCTGGGTCAGATTGAGGCGCGGCCAATCGGAAGGCTTGTGATCGGGATAGGTCAGAGCATACTGAATGGGTATCTTCATATCCGGCACCCCTAATTGAGCCTTCACTGAACCATCCACAAACTCCACCATACTATGGATGATAGACTGGGGATGAATCAGGATGTCCACCCGCTCCGGTCCCAGATTAAACAACCACCGGGCTTCGATCACTTCAAATCCCTTGTTCATCATGGTAGCCGAATCGATGGTGATCTTGGGCCCCATGTCCCAATTGGGGTGTTGCAGGGCCTGGGCCTTGGTCACATTGGCGAATTTCTCTCGCGGCCAGGTGCGGAAAGGGCCCCCCGAGCCGGTGAGCACCAGGCGCCGAACCTGGTCAGGGGACTCTCCCGCCAGGCACTGCCAGATGGCACTGTGCTCGCTGTCAATCGGATACAGGTGCGCCCCTTTCCGCCGGACCAGCTCGGTGATCTGCTCGCCAGCCATGACCAGGCTTTCCTTATTGGAAAGGGCCACATCCACCCCCGCTTCCAAAGCCGTGATGGTGGGAGCCATGCCCACACCGCCTACCAGGCCGTTCAGGCAAAGATCGACATCGTCCCGGCCAGCAATAGCCAGCACCCCTTCAGGGCCGGTAAGGACCTCAATCCGGGTGCCCGCCAGGCGCTGCCGGAGTTCAGCGGCGGCACCCTCGTCAGCAATGGCCACGGCCTGGACCTGGAAGCGTCGGGCCTGCTCCGCCAGCAAAGCGGCACGTCTGTGAGCCGTGAGAGCCACCACCTGGAACTCACCGGGCAGGCTGACAACCACCTCCAGCGCCTGGGTACCGATAGAGCCGGTGGATCCGAAAACACTCAGCCGGCGCATCAAAGAGTCAGGCTCAACTGAGCCCCTCCGGAAACAACCTCAGGATTTAGCAGAGCCCGTACCGAAAACCGCAACCACCAGAACAAATCGTAGCCAGCAGAAATGCTTAAATAGCGCTTGCTGAGTTCCAACTTTGCCGGTACATCAGGCGCACGAACCGTTAAGCTGGGAAATATACGTGGGAAGAGCAGAACCACTCCGAGAGCAAAATACTCCCCGTCTATATTTGTAGCATAGCTCAAACGCAATGCGTTCCATTTTAATTTGTAGGCAGCAATGCCATCGATCCTGTTTTGCGTGAAAATCAACTCCGGTGTAAACGTCCCCAAGGCCAGGGTGGTGGGAAGGTATCGAAAGCCTATTCGCTGGAATTGAACCACCTGTCGCTCAACCATCCCGCCGCCCAGCCCACCGTACACAGCCAGGTTGGGTGACACCCACCACTGCAATCCCACAATTGGCAAAAGACACAGCGCATAGTTCTCCGAGCGATAGAGTACTGGAAATAAGGTTGCAGTGATGGCTCCAAATTCACCCCGCGGCAATTGAGCGAAGGTCGCAGCGGCAGATAGACGGTGGGCCAGCGAGTTGAATTCATCTTCCGATATCGTTGCTTGAGCTGCCAGGGGGAACACCTCGATGAGCAAACCAATAGCAAGTAATACAATGATGGACTTCGTATTAGATAATCCCACGGGTGCCCTGTTCAATGAAGCTCAGAATGGTCTGAATTTCCGGTGTGGGCTCCATCTCCTCCTTGATGATTGCCACCGCCTGGCTCAGATTATAGCTGGAGCGGTAGATAAGCTTATAGGCTTTTTTGATCTGTGCCCTTACTTCCGCCGGGAATCCGCGCCGCCGCAGGCCCACCACGTTCAGACCGCCGAACCTGAGGGGCTCCCCGGAGGCCAAGACATAAGGCGGAACATCCTGCACCACGCGATAACCGCCGCCTACAAAAGCATGCGCACCCACCCGGCAAAACTGGTGAATGGGCGTATTTCCACCAATGAAAGCATACTCGTGGACCTGGGCGAACCCCCCCAACTGCACACAATTGGCCAGGATCACATGATCGCCTACCTGACCGTCATGTCCCACATGAACGTAGGCCATGAGATAGGCATTGGAGCCGATGACCGTTCCCTCCGCTCGGGTGCTCCGATTGATGGTCACAAATTCCCGCAGCGTGGTACCGTTGCCGATAATTACCGGGTTGATCCCACTCTTATATCCCACATCCTGAGGCGACCCACCGATTACCGCCCCCGGGAATAGTTTGCAGTCAGCCCCCACGGTAGTGCCTCGCAGAATCTGGGCATGGGCCATGATTTCAGTCCGGTCACCAACGACCGTACCGCCCTCAATAACAGCATAGGGACCAACTTTAACGTCGGTAGCCAGCTCAACGTCGGGGTCGACAACCGCAGTGGGATGAATCCTGGTGGAAATGTTGTCTAGTCCTCGCGATCGACGATCGTGGCCATCATCTCAGCTTCTGCCACCAGCTCATCGTCTACATAGGCCTTACCAGCCATCCGGTAAGTATTCATGCGCCTACGTACCAGCCTCATCTCTAAGATAAGCTGATCGCCGGGGGTTACGGCCCGGCGAAAACGGGCTCTATCAATGGCCGTGAAATAGACCAACTTAGTGCGCGGATCGGTTACCGGATTCAACACCAGAAAAGCAGCCGACTGGGCCATGGATTCCAGGACCAGGACACCCGGCATGACCATCTGGCCGGGAAAGTGTCCCTCGAAAAAAGGCTCGTTCACCGTCACGTTCTTGACCGCCCGTACCAGCTCCCCCGGTTCCACATCCAACACCTTATCCACCAGGAGGAAAGGGTAGCGATGAGGTAAAATATCGGTGATGGCCTGGATATCAAACTTGACCTTGGAACTGGCACTTCGGGCCCGCTTCTGTTGAATGCGCTTGCCGTAGACCTGCTTCAAACGCTTGACCAGCTCGATGTTGGCAGCATGTCCACTGCGAGTAGCCACCACGTGACCCTGAATGGGCATGCCGAGGAGCGTCATGTCACCAATTAGGTCCAGAATCTTATGACGCACGGCCTCATTCTCAAAGCGCAGCTTCTGTCCCTTCAGAATGCCGCCATCACCCGCTGCCAATTCCCCCTTGATATCAAAAAGCTTCTTCAGATAACTAATCTCATCGGGGGCAATGGGCCGATCCACGAAAACCAACGCGTTCTCCAGACTGCCTCCCTTGGCTAAACCCTGTTCTTTCAACTGCCTTACCTCACTGAAGAGGCAGAAGGTGCGCGCCGGCGCAATCCGCTTCACAAAATCTTCTTCCATACTGTAAACCGACATGAATTGGATTCCGTTCTTGGCCAGATGGTGATAGTCCATCGTGAAGGTCACCCGGAAGGTCTCGGACGGGAGCACATGCATGTCAATATTCCGGGCATGGTCAGAATAGGAGACGGTCTTGTCGATGACCAGCAGCCTGCGAGCGGCGCTTTGCTCCACCAGGCCGGCCTCCAATAGGACATCCACAAAAGGCTTGGCGCTGCCATCCATCACTGGCGGCTCTTTGGCGCTGAGCTCCACCAGCAGGTTGTCGATCTCCAGGCCGCTGGCCGCTGCTAAAATATGCTCCACCGTGTGAACCCGGTTGCCATCCCGCTCAATGGTAGTGCCGCGGGATATATCCACTACGTGGTCAATGTCAGCAAGCACCGGGGGGAAATTTTCTACGTCAGTGCGCACAAACCGAATCCCCGTATTGACATCCGCTGGTTTGAAGATAGCAGTGCATGCCAACCCGGTATGGAGCCCGATTCCGGTAATCGAGACCTCCTTCTTGATAGTACGCTGATAGCCAGCCATACCCCTTAGCCTCCTTCCCTTGGAGGGCCTTCTTCAAGCCTCACCAGGCGCTTTTCTAAATGACGCAATCGCTTGACCAGTTCGGGCAGCTGCTTGATGGCTCCATGCTGCCGCAGCCATTTCTGGTACTCAAGCGCGGGATCGCCCGCGTAAAACTGCCCGGCAGGGATGGATTGCCTGACGCCCGCTTTGCTGGCCACTACTACTCGGTCACCTACGGTAAGGTGATCGGCCACCCCCACCTGGCCCGCCAGAGTTACATAATCGCCAATCACCGTGGATCCGGCAATCCCCACTTCACCGGCAAACAGGCAGCCCCGGCCAATCTTGACGTTATGAGCAATCATCACCAGATTATCAATCTTGGTCCCATCACCGATGACCGTATCGCCGATAGTACCCCGGTCAATGGTGGTGTTGGCTCCAATCTCCACCTGGTTGCCGATGACTACCCGGCCAACCTGGGGGATTTTATGGTGAACGCCTTCTTCAGTGATATAACCGTAGCCGTCCGCGCCGATAATTGTCCCACTGTGGATAATAACCTCATCGCCCAGGCACATCCCAGCGTAGATCACCACGTTGGGATAAAGACGCACAAAGCGGCCCAAAGTGGAGCCCCGGCCCACATATACGCCCGCCCCGACCATCGATCCATCACCAATGGTGACCTCATCCTCAATCACAGCGCACGGCCCAATGCTAACATCGGGGCCCAACTGCACATCGCGGCCCACATGAGCCAAACGGTGTATGCCCGGCGGAATCGAGGCTTCCGGATAAAGATACGCTAATGTCTCCGCAAAACCTTTGGTGGAATTCGCCACCCGGATAGCTGGCTTGCCATAAGTCTCGGCACCAACTTCCAGTATGACGGCACTGGCCGGGGACAAGGCGAGATAGTGGCGGTACTTTGGATCGGCAAGAAAGGTAATGCCACCGGCACTGCCGGACGTTATCTCACAGGCATGGGTGATCTCAATCGATCCATCCCCATCCACCTCGCCATGGATCACCTGGGCGATCTGGGCTAGCGTAGGCAATTCCGAAAGTTAACCTATTCTTTAGAAGCGGAACGGCGCAACTCAGTGATGACATCAAGCGTGAGATCATGGGCAGGCAGGGCATACACCAGGGCCCCTCCGGCAGCATCCATAATGTAATCAAAGGACCGTTCCGCCCCGATTTTCTTCACCGCTGCATCGATCTTTTCAAGAACTGGCGACATGAGCTGCGCCTGATAACGGTAGAGTTCACCCTCAGGGCCAAATTTGGATTGCTGAAAGGCTTGGGTGGTCTGAATCAAAGATTGAATTTCCTGCTCTTTCTCCCGGATCTTCTCGTTACTCAGGAGCAAACGCTGGCGCTCGAATTCCCGGTTGAGACTGTCCAGCCGCTCAACATAGGTATTATACTCCACCTGCAAACGCCGCGTCTCCTTTTCCAACTTGGCCTGGGCGTCCCGGACATCCTCGTACTCCTGCATGATGCGGTTAGAATCAATATAACCGATCTTGAGCTGACCAGCTACCCCAAAGGGGATGATCATGGCCAGACTGGTCACAATACCGATGAGCCTGCTTTTATTCACCGCTTCTCCTTCTATGGATTTTAAAAAGGCATTCCAAAAATGAAATGTAGCTCCCAGGGATCATCACGCGTGATCTCAATGGGATCAAAGCCATAGCCCAAATCGAGTCCCAGCATCCCCAGCATGGGCATGAATATCCGTGCTCCGATACCCACAGAGCGCTTAAGCTTAAAGGGATCCACATAGCTGAGATCGAGCCAGGCGTCACCCATATCGAAAAATGCCAGAGCATAGACGGTGGGATTTTCCGACAGTAACAGACGCAGTTCAGCCGAATACTTCAGCATCACCGTGCCGCCCCGGGGACGCCCACTTGTATAGGGCCCCACCGTATTGTCCGGATAACCGCGGAGCATCTCACCAAACGGGATGCCCGTACCTCCCATGAAAAACTTTTCATCCGGAGGGAGAATGGAGCGTTCCCGGAGGTCCCGGATTGGCTTGATCATTCCCATCTTCACCATCTGATGGAATACCACCTTCTCAACAACGGGTACGTACCATTTCAGGGTAAAGACATGCTTGTGGAAATCCTCATTCCCGCCCAGAATCGAACCTGAGAGGGTGGATACCCAATTCATCTCAGATCCCATGGTGGGAAATTCCGGCCGGTTGCGACTGTCACGGGTGATAACCTGTGTGAAGGATATGCCTATGGTGGAGACATAGTAAACGCCATCTTTGTCCTGCTTAATATCCTCCGGCCGCACACCGACTAGATAACTTGTCAGATTAGCTTGCTCGCCAAGATAGCGCTTGTCGGCCCCCTGGAAAATCCATGAGCCCCGGAAGAAAGAATCCGGCCAGCGAAAACGGCGGCCCCATCTCACAGACCCACCCCATTGGACAATATCGAAGGGGAAATAACTGTAGTATTGGGACTGACCTCGCTCAGAATAGAAAGCTGACATACCCATCAGGTTCGGGGTGTTCAGCACCCAGGGATTGAGCAGGCTGACGGAAAAGGACTCATAGGCCGCTGCCTGGGCCGTTCCCGAGTAGAGGCCGAAGCTGGTCTGAGCACCACGATTATAGCTCAGATTCAACTGCTGCCCGGTACCTAACAAATTATTGAACTCCAATCCGCCGCCACCAATCATGCCGAATTGCTCGGTATAGCCAATGGACAGGTTCGCCCGGTCAGTGGACCGCTCGGCCACTTTAATGCTCAGATCAACTTCATCCTCATCCACGGGGAGCACATTGGGTTCAACATTCTCGAAAAAGTTCAGAATCCAGACATCGCGCTGGCTCCGACCCAGCTTCTCGTAGCTGAAGGTCTCCCCGGGATCGATGCGCAGTTCCCGCCGAATCACGTAATCACGGGTTTTTTCGTTCCCGGTAATGTTGATATATCTGACCGAAACCTTCTGATTTTCAACAATATTGAAGACCACGTCCAGTGAGTCTTCTCCAACGGGATACTCTAACGGTTCCACCCTGGAATAGAGGTAACCCTCATCCATATAAACCGGGTGGACTTTCTGGGCAACGGCCGTGGCAAAGGCCTCCGCATTGTACAAATCACCCCTGGCATAGCCCAGGGCCTTCTTCAATTCCTCATCGCTGTGCAGGGTGTTGCCTTCCCAGGAAAAGTTGCGGTAGTAATACTGATTACCCTCGTGAATCTGAATAAGCAGTTCCAGCCGCTTGCCGCCACGTGTGACCATGACTGAGTCCTGTACTATCCAGGCGTCCCGGAAACCCCGGTTGCGATAATGGTCAACGATCTTGCCAAGGTCAGCTTCATACTTATCACGATCAAAGGGCGATCGCCAGAAAAGATACCATCGCCACGGCTTCGTGTCTTTCATCTGCCGCCGCAGCATGAAGGATGATATCTCTTCATTACCCTCAAAGCGGACGCGCCGCAGCCGCACCTTCCTGTTCTCCACGATCGAAATCTTAAGGACCTGACCATGGGGCAGTTCCCCGGGCTCCTGGGCTACCGATATTTCCGCATTCAGATAGCCCTCTTCGCGATACAGTTTCCTGATCTGGCGGACAGCTTCGGAAATGGCGTATTCCGACAGAATCTGGGGCGGCTTCAGCTCGATAGCCTCCAGGATCTTATTCTTGCCGATCTTCTTGTTGCCCTCAAGTACAATCTTTTCCAGTGATGGGTATTCTTCGACCGCAATGCGCAATACCAGTCCATCTGAAGTCTCTTCATCGGCGTAGACCTGAATGTCGGCAAAAAAGCCCAGCTCCCACAAGCGGCGGATTCCACGCTGGATATCCACCCCGGTGATGGTACGGCCGGGATACAGCCGGGAAGTGGACTGGATGACTTGCGCCGAGGCTCGCTCATTGCCCTCTACACGCACCTCTTTCAGCTGGAAACTGGCTACCTGTTGGGCCCAACCAATAGTCCCTAACAGCAGTAATCCCGCCAGATACGACCTTAGCATGGTGATCACCCTACCACTGAAGACGGTTTCACCTGTTCACTCAGCAGGCCGAAGCGCCGCTCACGATGCTGGTATTCCAGAATTGTCTCATATAGCTCCATCCGGCGGAATGCAGGCCACAGGGCATTCGAAATGATCAACTCGCTGTAGGCCGATTGCCACAGCAGAAAATTGCTCAGGCGGGCCTCGCCACTGGTACGAATGACCAGCTCCGGATCAGGCATGTCTTTAGTGAAGAGATAGTTCGCAAACACCGCTTCGTCAATCTCTTCCGGCGGCTGCTGGCCGTCCAGAACCGCTCGTGAAAGACGACGAACCGCCTCCAGAATCTCCTGTCTCCCGCCGTAGCTGAGGGCCAGGTTAAGGTTGAGGCCGGTGTTGGCGGCGGTCAGATCCATGGCACTTCGCATCTCCCGCTGAGCTGCCTTCGGCAGGTCATCCAGGCAGCCGATGATGGTGAGGCGTACGTTGTTCTTCATCAACTCGCGCACTTCTTCCCTGATGGTCGTCACCAGCAGCCTCATGAGAGCATCCACTTCATAACGGGGGCGCTTCCAATTCTCAGAGCTGAAAGTGTAGAGCGTAAGGGTTTCGATACCCAGCTCACCGCAAGCGCGGGTGATCTCCCTGACGGAGTTCACACCTTCCTTGTGCCCGGCGATCCTGGGCAGCCCCCGCAATTTCGCCCACCGGCCATTGCCATCCATAATGATAGCTATATGCCGGGGCAAATTGCCTTGCTCCAGTATAAGCGCCTTCAGATCAGCTTCGGTTCTAGATCTCATCGACTTTATTTAATTTAAGTTACCTTTTGCCCCCGCAAGAGGCAATTATAGGCTAATCAGCTCCACCCCCGCGAAGCATTATTCATAAATCTCCGCCAGATAGTGATTATTAGGACCCAAACGGTAAATTTCGTTAGCTCACCGATTCCCACGCCGGACCCACAAGCATGGCGTCAGGTTTGAAATAGCCTCCTATAATAACAGGTCATGCAAGGCCAAATCCAAGCCGGCCAGGATGCCGATAGCCACATCGGTAATGGCCCTTTTACAACGTTCAATCCGAGTCTCCGGTTCCCACCGAGCCGTCAGCCGTCAAAAAACAAGGTCCTCGTCATTACTGTAATCAGGAATATATAAAGCAGATCTGTGGCCGACTGTGGGGATTGGATGCAGTGGATCAGAGATATGTTCAGCCCGTTCCCGTTGGGCTACGCTCTCAAAGAAGAACTTGGGGCATAATCGGCCGGGGCTACCTGACGCGGAGTGTTCGAGTGGAAATCGATTGTTGTAGTTGCAATGAGACTCTGGATAGCTCACAGCCCCTAGGATTGACCGGTCCCAAGGCTCATGATAGTCTCAGCAATGCGCCTGAACTCCAGTCCGGCAGGCGTCTCGGGATGGCGTAGGACATACGGTTCGCCCAAATCGGAGGCAATGACTAATTCAGGGGCAAATGGGATCTGACCCAGCAGCGGAACCCCTAGCCGACCGCTCTCCTCGTTGCCACCGCCGCTGCGGAAAATGGGAATCGTTACCTCAAATCGGCCCTGGTCGTCCCCCATGACCCTTGAGAGGTCGCCCAGACCTTCCAGCTCCAGTGTCGCCTCGGGCACCTCCCGGCCCTGGGCATCCTTCACTATCCCCGCGACTGACAGACCGGACATATTTTCCACCACTCCCAGAACCGGGGTATTCACTTTCTCAAACATATCTGCACCTTTACGCACATCCAAGAGGGCCAGTTTCTGGGGGGTAGTAACGATGATCGCACCGGTGAGGGCTAGCCGCTGGACGAGCGTAAGCTGGATATCGCCAGTCCCCGGTGGCAGATCGATGACCAGGACATCGAGTTCTCCCCAATCTACATCCTCGAAGAACTGCTGGGTGATCTTGGACACCAAAGGTCCCCGCCAGAGCGTAGGGGCCTGGTTGCCGCTGATAAATCCAAAGGACATGATACGCATTCCGTGGCGTTCCAGGGGAACAACCTTCTGCTGTGCGTTCAGGGAAGGCCGCTCGTGAGTCCCCATGATCATGGGCAGACTGGGGCCGTAGATATCCAGATCGAGGATGCCTACCTTGGCGCCGGCCATGGCCATGGCGGCGGCCAGATTCACGGCAATAGTAGATTTCCCCACTCCCCCCTTACCGCTGGCTATGGCGATAGTCCGCTTGACACCCGGGATAGGCGACTGGATCAGGCTCGGTCCCGCTGCGGTGGTGGCTCCAATGCCTCCCCCGGGCCCGGGAGGCACAATCGTCACCTCCACCTGGGACAGCTTCAGCTTCTCGGCCAGGGCTGATTTAACACTGGCAGCCAACCTGGCTTTGTGCCCTTCATTGCTGGAAGCTACTGCCAGCACCACTTTAATGCGGTCTCCGGAGATCTCCACGTCCGTGACCATCCCAAAAGACACAATGTCTCGACTGAGACCGGGATAGTTTACGGTCCTTAATACCTTGATGATGTCGTCGTGCGATATTTCCATCTCCGTTACCTCACCTATAGCCGCAATTCAATCAACCGGTCATGTTGGCTTGCAGAATACAGAAGAATGCGGCTGCCCGCGAACCGAACAGCCGCATTCAAAGCATAGCTGTATCAGTAGTCTATCCGGTATAGTCGCGACCGAAGTGCTCATAATTGAGCTTAATATATTTATGCCACTCTTCCGGGACAGCATCTTCTTCAAATATCGCCTCGACCGGGCACTCTGGCTCACACGCCCCGCAGTCAATGCACTCTTCCGGATCGATATAGAGCATATGCCCGGTAGGGTCGTCCCCCTTTTGCCAGCCTTCATCGGGTTGAATGCAATCGACTGGACACACTTCAACACAGGCAGTATCGCAAACACCAAAGCAGGGCTCACAGATAATGTACGTCATTA
>JBGVTM010000336.1 GCA_041862535.1 Candidatus Neomarinimicrobiota bacterium
CCACTTCAGAAACTGCGTTTCATCGGTCTTATCGAACTTGCGCACCTGGTCACCAGCCAGGGTGAATATCCGGATGGTGGTCTCGGATACGGAAGCCGGCGGCAGATGGTTGAAGGTCACAAAGCGATCGAAACGATTGGCTTCCTGCGGGTTATACGCATAGTATGGGTTCGGGAAAACGTTGATTTTTTCAACTTCAATCTTAGCACTATCCGCACTCACAACCGCCGCAGCCGGGGCCGTGAATGCAAAGATATCGTTCTCCGTATTCGCCTTATTAGTCACGAACCAGACCTTATGCCCCCAGGGCGGTGTGGCCCCATCCAGATACATAGCGAACAGCATTGCCGTTATAACCGGATACTGGTACTCTCCAGTTCCTCCACCCCAGGTGGTATTCGCCGATGTTGCCAGACTATTGTCAACGATATACAGCGCCTCATTAGCCGGATCGTAGGAGATATCATTGCCGCCAGCATCGTAGCCAACCCAGCAATAAATCGGCTCATACGACGGAACATGGTATAGAGGGCACTGCCACACATATTCGCCATCTTCAATCGGCATATTCCAGGTTCCATCTCCATCGGTATCATAAAATCCAGCAAATAACCGTTGTCTTTCACCAGTTTCGAAAACGTGGCGATAAACGGCAAACGGCGCATAGTCAGCATCACCAGTCAGGGAGTCAAAATGAACCTCCTCGGCACTATAATCCCAGGTAATGGACGAATCGCCGAAGTCGATCTCAAAATCGTCCATCCCCCAGTAGCCGAACCGATCCCAGTCCCTGTTACCCGGCGGCAGGTTGCATGCACCGGCACGGTTGGACACGATGTAACCGGTAGTACCAAGACTCGGCACAAGAATGGACACTCGCGGATCCAACAGAACATCGCTAGCGTCGGTCTCATACACCTGCTTTACGCCTAATTCTGGTCCAGAGACCTTTGCCTGAAGCCCATCGAAAATCGGCTGATCGTCGGGATCCAGGCTGGTTTTCTGAACTACATCAGCAACCACAACCTCCCCTGAGGCTGAGTCGATCACGCTCCAAAGCAATTCACCATAAGTGGCAGAACTTGTGTCTACATCCTCCTCAAATACGATCTGGTAGGTTAGACCCGTAACCTCATTCGGATCGATCACTTTGACCTCTACCTGACCATCACTGGGACCGGTATGCCTGATTGAGAGCATATTACCATAACTGGCATCTAAAACGGTACCAGGCTTAAGCGGCTGAATGGTGACCGGCAGCGCAATCAAGGCCGATTCGAGGGTTTTATCCTCAATCAATTCCGGCGCAGCATTGTAGTTATACGCCGTTACAGCATAGTAATAGGTGGTGCCATTATATAAAGGATCACCATTAATATAGTTTTTGTCAAGCGTAATGTACCGCTGTAGGCCTTTATCGGCTCCGAACTGAACCGGCACTTCCACCACCTGCCCATATTCCGGCAGGAAGCGATTGCCCGTAATCGTCGTAACCTCATTAACCAGGTCAAACGTGGCGATCAGTTCAGCCTGGTCCTTGCCGGCACCCGGATTGGGGAGCTGATAGACATTATAGCCTTCAAATTCGTAACCCGCGATGATTAAATCTTCGGTTGCGGCAATTGCATTCTTAGAGGTGCCCCAATTCAATACCACCGTATTTTCAAACGGAACGGTCTCAACAACCGGACCGGCGGGCGCCTTGGGAACGGTTTTAAATAAATCATCATAGAGCTGTTGGGCTACGGCATCGGTCAATTTCAAATCCGCCACGGAGCTCAGATTGTCATCCCCCAAGCCCCCTACGACAGCCACCACAATCTCCTGAGTATCCCCGGCAGCCATCGCAAAGGGACCGGACACCACCACCATACGACGGTCAGACGCCCCTATGTTCATCCCCTTACCGTCAACATCGCCCGTACCGGCTACCGGATCACCAGCCAGAGGATATTTCGTGCAACCAGCACTGGGATCATTACCTACATAATAACATGTCGGATCGTCGAGCTTCACAGTGGGGGTATAACCTTTGAGGAGGTTATACCACTGCAACGTTCCGTCATAGACACCTTGAATGGGGTCGCTAATATCCGAACCGGCGGCAAACCACCCAAAGGAGGTCATGGGGAGGTTCTTATATCCCGGTTTTGGCTTCAAATCAACAATGGCGGTATCGCCGGGAGATTCAACAATCGGCCCCTGGAAAAAGTCATATCCGATTGCTGGGACCGCAATACCAAAATCATCGTAATCATCATCGGTAGCAAAATAATTATAGGCATAACCCAGACTCAGGAGGGTATCGCAGCCCACCACGTCATCCGCATAATTACCTACATCAGGATCGCACCATTGGCCGGCATACATGTCGGTAATTTCTTTGCCGGACTTATTGATGAATTTAAACTTCTTAAATACAATCTGCCCCAACCGGGCAGCCGGCTGGTTGTAGGCCCAAAGGGTTACCTGGAGCTCCAGGCCAAGGGGCTGGGAACCATACATATACGTGGTTCTGGAGGCATCCAGATCATGCACCACAAACCAGATGACCTGATCGGCATTAGCGATACCCGGGGTCTCTCCATCATCCGGCTCATACACGCCATCCCCATCCAGATCATAGAAAGGAGCACCCAGATCTGTGGGCCAGTTTTCCCAGTTCCATTGGTAATCGTCGATGAACTCCTGGGCCATATCATCGGTAACGTCGCCTATAGTCATATCGTTTAACAGGGCATAGTCTTGCCTTACCTGAGCCGGCGTGAGGGTTGCCCAATCAGCTCTTATCCTGTAAATGCCCACTAGGGGGTCATTGGGATCAGCGGCAACCGGGTTGGTGGTGGCGGTTCCGGCTGTCTCGATCCATCCCTGGACGGTCCCGATACGATAGCACTGACCCCCTACCCGCGGGCCTGTGAGATCATCTTCGCGGTATCCGCCCCACATAAAACCATCCATAAAAATGGCGTAGGCAGTCCCTTTGGGATATCCCCCTCCAGAACCTCCGGCAGGTGTTATGGCCGACATACCATCTTGATATATCCAGTAGGCCCAGTTGGAAATATTGGACATACTTCGTACGGCCGGTCCCGTCGTGGTCTTATACGCCTTATATAAGGTCTGGCCTGGCCTGGATTCCGTATCATGCTTGGCATACAGTAATACTACTACACCCAAGGT
Organism: Candidatus Neomarinimicrobiota bacterium; assembly: GCA_041862535.1. Lineage (NCBI taxonomy): Bacteria > Pseudomonadati > Fidelibacterota > Fidelibacterota bacterium. Next base: position 3,184 of record JBGVTM010000336.1, read on the forward strand.
AACGATGCTGAAAACGATGATTGCTTTACGCATCATGATTGCTCCTTAAACTTGATTGATAAGGATTATTTTCTCGACAGCCGAATCCCAAAGAAGATTTGCCGGGGATGTCCCCACAGCTGGCGCCCGATTTGACCCCAGTACGCCTGGCCGTTCTCGACATTGATCGCCTGGTACATATCAATATAATTTTGCCCACCGTAAGCCTTGATGAAGGCCTTGGAATAGTCGGGATCGCCCAGGAAGCCATCATCATAAGCACTGCCGGTTCTCTCATAGACATTGATGGGATTTTTCCGGTTTAACAGGTTCGTTGCGCGCGCATAGAACGTCACATCGTGACCCATGACACTGATGGTTTTATCAAGCCGCAGGTCCACGTTGAAGGTCCACGGGGTCACGGAAGCGCCAATCGTTTCCAGCGCTTGCCGCGAGCGGGTGTCAATCATGTAGTCGGTACCGGCGCTATAGGCCGAGACCTGCCCGCCAGCCGGCGCATACACGTAAGTGTACGGATGGCCGCTGGAGAAGGTGACCAGGAGGTTGGCACCCAGCTGTTCCAGCAGGGGACCGCCATCACCCTTATCAAACCGGTAATCTAACATGATCGCGCCTGTGTGCGCTTGAGAGTAATTCAGAGGATTAACAACCTTTGGCACCTCGCTGCCCATATAGACAGCCCCAACGTAGGCAGTCGTCGCGGAGCCGGTCCCTTCCGCATCCGTCAGGGTATAGTTCAGCATTCCGGCCAACCGCTTGACCCTCCGTAATGTGAGGCGGAACTCCAGCCCCTTGGTGGTAGCGAAGTCCCCATTAATGCGCCGCATATAGTCCGCCCCAAGGTCGGACCCAGGGGTAACTTCCTGATAAATAATATGGGTCAGGCCCTTAACGTTCTTGTAGAATCCGGTAATGTCAAACGCGGCCGAGGGCGTAATCTGCTGGCGGAAACCGACCTCGTAGGAGGTGGTTCGTATGGGTTCAAGTCCAAAACCGACGGCAACATTGCCATAATAATATCCACCCTGGTAGATCTGGCGCGATTGCTCATACGCGTTCCAATAGACATTATTTAATTCAGTCACCTGGATGAACTTGCCGTAGCCCAGGTAAAACACCGTCCGGTCAGTCACCGGGAAAGAAAAGCCGATCCGGGGACTGATCTCCGTGAAGGGTTTCATATCCTTCCACTGGCAATCCTCACTTTCTACATCGAGAATCATGGCGGATGTCTCATCCACCGTGACCGAGTCAGGACGAATCAGCGTTCTATCATCCGTGTCGAAATAATCAAAACGCAAACCAAGGTTGATAACCAGATCATTGAATTCGATCTTATCCTGAAGGTAGCCGGCCATGAACACTGGCTGCTTGGGTGCGTCGGCGAAAATGGGCTGCCCGGTTTTGGGGTTTCCGGACCAACTAAGCGAGTCCTGATCCCTATTATAAACCTTCCTCGCGTTTACCTCATTGCCATAAATGTCATACCCATAGGTCTCGACGCCACCAAAAGTCAGCCATTCACCTACAGGCACCTCCCCCACGTCGGGACCTTCCGTATCCGGATCACCGTAATGGGTGTACCCGGTCACGCTCGCATCCGGATCCGCCGCATAGATCATGACGCTGGGGGCGATATCAAAATACCTTACCGTATATTTTCTGGCGTCGACACCCAGTTTCAGTTCATGGTGGGTACTGATTTGACTCACGAAGTTGGCCGACCCGCCAATATAACTCTGATCTATGATGCGGTAGAAGTCGTTCGGGGCCCCATTGCGATCCATAGTGAACCCATTGATTCGATAGTTGAATTCGGGCTGCCAGGCGTTACGGTAAATAACCGAACTATCCGTGTGTTCGGCAACCGCGGTACTATCGTACCAGGCATGCCAGTTATGGCCAAAATAACTGTCCCCCCTCTCCAACTTATAGTCGAATAGATAGCCATTAAAGTCAATATACGTCTTGGGGGTGAGGAAGTAGGTCAGTTTTCCTGTCGCCAATAAACTGGTTAAATCATCGTAAATCTCACGCTCATTTAAGGTACTCAATATGGGTGTACCATCGATATAATACCGGCGGTCATTGTAGGTGGCAGACAAGCGTAACTTAAGCGGGGAGTAATCAAAGAGCAGGGTCCCGTTCAAATTAATCCTGTCTCCGGAATTACGGGTGGTAAATCCATCCTTATAGACCACCGTAACGGTATCATGCACCGGGTTATTGGGATTGTCATCCACTTGGTCTTCAAATTTGAACCCTTGAGTGAATCTTCTGATACGATCCCCCAGAGAATTATTTTCGCCGTGCATGAAGAAACGTATATTTTTTGTTAGCAGCGGACCGCCGATGGCAAACGATCCAATTTGATGCTGATAGGAATAAGTGTTGAAGAACTGCTCACCTTCATCGGCAAATTTATCCGTCTGGAAGTCAACCATATAGGTGAGATTAGACGTACCCGTTCTTAATTCCTGGCTAACAATACCCGCGTTGGCGCCCCCATGTTCAGCGGTATAACCACCGGCCAATACCTTGATTTCTTCGATGGCGTCTTGCGATACATAGACGGCATTCTCATTCGACAAGGGACTCACCGTCGAGGCCCCATTCACGTAAAATCCAACTTCATCAGCCCGCCCGCCGCGAATATGCACATTCTCATCTTGAATAATAACACTAGGTAGCAGGGCAATAATATCCTCGGTTCCACGGACGGGTATAGTCGCAATCTCTTCCGCGGTAACTAAAGATATGCTCGAGGTGGCGTTCTTGCTGACGAGCGGCCGCTCGGCAACGACTTCGATCATACCGAGCTCTAAAGCTTCCGAAGTGAGGGCGAAATTCCCTTCAGTTGTCAGTCCTGGTGTCACACGCAAGTTCGACAGGCGCACAGGCCGGTAGCCGATATATTCGCAGCGCACCGTGTAGACACCCGCCGACATACCGAGGATGGTGTAATTACCATCAACGTCCGAGGCAGCGCCTAGCGTCGTCTCTTCCACCAGGATGTTGGCGCCGGCCAACGGCTCGCCGGTGGCCTCATCGGTGACCTTGCCGGCAATCTTTCCCAGTTCCTGACTGAACAGAGTGAAGGGAATGAGCAAAATGATAACGGTATTGATAATCCGGTTCATGGTTGCTCCTGCTCCTTTTATGATGTGGTTAATGATGAATGGTTTAGATGGCAAAAATATACAAAACTCCCCTTATATCCATCTAAATGGAGATCTTGCTTAGCCGAATACCCTTGCAAAAAGGTTCCGTACTGAAACGTAATTATTGCACTTAAAAACAAAGGCACGAACCCAACAGGGCCTTTTAACCTATTAGGGCTATATCCCCTTCTGAACTTATTCGGTATCTATGACTACCCGTTTAAGTATACAACCGAAATTCAATTCAAGCAAATAAAAATTTGACCCAGATCACATCTCAACATTGAAGTTGCAGCACAGATGATTATAACTCCTTGTAACTTAATATATTATCTCAACTTATCTTGGCGGCCACCCACGGCGACGACCCTGGTAGAGGTACGATCGCTTATCGATCCGGGTATGCTCATTGAGGTGGAAGCTGATGCCATAATGATAAAACCATAAATGATACGGTCTATAGTTTTTGCAGTAGAAAGATCGAGGTTGCCGGCTGGTATGCTTAAATTGGTGTTAAGACATAAAAGCAGGCAAACGGCCAAAACCATGCCTTCAAGAAATCAACACCCGGTTTATCTTACCCTGCTGCGCACTGGCGAGCTGCAGCGGCGGGTAGAGGAGGCCCACCGGCTCCTATCCCTTTGTCACGTCTGTGCCTGGCACTGCAAGGTTGATCGCACCGCCGGAAAAGAAGGGGTCTGTCACACCGGGATTAAGGCGCGGGTGAGCAGTGCCGGCCCGCATCTCGGTGAGGAAGATGTCCTGCGTGGTTGGCGTGGTTCGGGGACTATCTTCTTCTCACGCTGCAACCTCCAGTGTCAGTTCTGCCAGAACAGTGACATCAGCCAGCAACCCGGCGGCCAGGAAGTGGAACCGGAAGAGCTTGCCGTCATGATGCTCGAGCTGCAGGATCTGGGGTGTCATAACGTCAACCTGGTTTCACCCAGCCACGTAGTGCCGCAGATTCTGGCTGCCCTGGCAGTAGCCGCAGAGCGGGGATTACGCTTACCGCTGGTGTACAACACCGGAGGCTACGACTCGCTGGAGATGCTCGCGCTGCTCGACGGGGTGGTGGATATCTATATGCCCGACATGAAATATGCTGATGCCGAGACAGCGCGCCGCTATTCGAAGGTGGTAAACTATCCTGCGATCAACCAGGCGGCGGTGCGGGAAATGCACCAGCAGGTGGGCGACCTCCAGGTGGACGAATCCGGGGTGGCCACTCGCGGACTGCTGGTGCGACATCTGGTGCTCCCGGAGGATTTGGCCGGGACTGACGAGATCGTGCGCTTTCTCGCCCAAGAGATCTCACCCGATACCTATCTCAACCTCATGGACCAATATCGCCCCGCCTACAAAGCCCATGAGTACCCAGTCCTCGCTCGCCCCATCACCAGGGAAGAATACCAGGAGGCTGTCCGGCTGTCTAAAACGGCGGGCCTGCGCCGGCTGGATGAGCGGCGGCCGCTCTTTCGTATTCTATGAACCCTCTATCGGACTCCAGCTCACCCTGCCTAACGGAGCTTACCCCCCATCTCCCGTGAGCTAGTGTAATCATGCCCCCTACTTCTACCACCCATTTGCCTTGTTTGAAACCGACGCTGGCTTCTAAATTTCGGGGCTTTTTCATAGTCCCTCTGACGAGCATTAACCGGTATATGATCTCAGCAATTCATCGAGAATATTATGACGTCCTTCAGGAATTTGGCCATCCGATTATTTGACCGGGACACCGACGTCAAGGGAGGCGAGGCCGCGCTTGCCCGGCTGAAAGAAAACCTGGGGCGCGAATATCCCTTGATCATCGGCGATAATACTTACACCAACGAGCGCAAGCTTAAAACCTCAAACCCCTCCGATCCGTCCCAGTATCTCGCCGTTTTTCAGAAAGCCACCCGGGAACAGACCGGTGAGGCCATCGAGCTGGCTCATGCGACCTTTAACTCTTGGAAGCGCACCTCAGCCCGAGAGCGGGCCGACATTCTCCTGCGGACGGCCGAGATCCTGCGACGGCGGCGGGATGAGGCCGTAGCCACCATGGTACTGGAAGCCGGGAAAAACTGGATCGAGGCGGATGCTGATCTCGCCGAGGCAGTAGATTTTCTGGAATTCTATGCCCGGGAAGCCCTCCGTTATGCCGAACCGCAACCGGTGACACCCTTTGAGGGCGAAGAGCCGGAGCTGTTCTACATCCCACTGGGCGTGGGCGCGGTCATCTCGCCATGGAACTTCCCTATTGCTATCCTCAGCGGCATGACCTCCGCCGCTATAGTCACCGGGAACACCGTGGTTCTCAAACCGGCCAGCGATACGCCCCTCACAGGCCACCTGTTGGTGGAGGCCCTGGCAGAGGCGGGTCTTCCCAAAGGAGTCCTTACCTACCTCACCGGCAGCGGGGCTGAAATCGGGGACTTTATTGTAGAACACCCACAGGTGCGCTTTATCGCTTTCACTGGAAGCATGGAAGTGGGCCTGGGCATCAACGAACGGGCCGCCAAAGTAGCCCCGGGCCAGATCTGGATCAAGCGGGTGATTGTCGAGATGGGCGGCAAGGACGCCATTATCGTCGACAGTGACGCCGACCTGAAGGCAGCCGTGGAAGGGATCGTTGCCTCCGCGTTCGGCTTCCAGGGTCAAAAGTGCTCCGCCTGCTCCCGACTAATCGTCCACGAACAAATCTACGAACCGCTCATGGAACAATTAGTGGCCCGGACCAAAACCATTACAGTGGGACCCCCGGAAGACCGCACAAACTTTATGGGCCCGGTTATCAATCAGGCCGCACTGGACAAAATCATCTCCTACGTCGAGATCGGTCGCAAAGAAGGCCACCTGCTGACAGGCGGCAACCAGATCGGTGACACCGGCTATTTCTTTGAGCCTACTATTATTGAAGACATACCGCCGGATTCAAGGCTCGCCCAGGAGGAAATCTTCGGTCCGGTGCTGGCAGTGCTGAAGGCCCGGGACTTCGACGAGGCGCTGGCGATTGCCAACAATACTATTTATGGCCTCACCGGATCGGTCTATGGGCGAAATCCGGATCACCTGAACAAAGCGAGAGCTGTTTTCCATGTAGGGAACCTCTATTTTAACCGCAAGTGCACCGGCGCCCTGGTGGGCGTCCATCCATTCGGCGGTTTTAACATGTCGGGCACCGATTCCAAAGCCGGCGGGACAGACTATCTCGGGCTGTTCCTCCAGGCCAAATCGGTCTCCCGGAAGCTTTAGGGTTGTCACCTTCACCCGTAGGTTATGGCCTTCGCAGCTAGAATTTGTTGGTTCAGCATGTTATTATGATTCAAAAGGTTAGGTATTGATGAAAAATGACAGAAAACGCATTGTGATCATGGGAGCCGCCGGTCGCGATTTCCACAACTTCAACACTTTGTACAGGGATAACCAACAGGTCGAGGTAGTTGCCTTCACTGCCACTCAAATACCCAATATCGATGATCGAAAGTACCCTGCTGAACTGGCGGGTCCGCTCTATCCGGACGGCATTCCCATCCTCCCTGAAAGTGAGCTGGAAAGTCTCATCGTGGATCAGCACACCGACGAGGTGGTTTTCTCATATTCTGATGTGCCTTA
>JBGVTM010000337.1 GCA_041862535.1 Candidatus Neomarinimicrobiota bacterium
GCCGGCTACTCCGACAGGTTCTAAGGGAGCCACTGGATCCGGAATAGGCCCGTCCTGCCGGTGACCCGTATCCTCGGCATTGATTACGGCAAGAAGCGGGTGGGCCTGGCCATCTCAGACCCCACTCATGTCATCGCACAACCACTCACCACCCTCACCCGCGATGAATCAGGCAGTTGGTGGGCGCAGCTGTCTGCCATCATCGTGGAGCAGGAAGTGGAGAGCATTGTGGTGGGCTATCCCCTCACTCTTAGCGGTGCCGCGTCCAATCAAACCAGAGAGGTGGATCAGTTTATAGTTACCCTCCAAGGCCGGGTAACTGTTCCTGTTTACCGTTTTGACGAACGTTTAACATCCCTGGCTGCCCGAAGGGCCCTGATACAGCGGGGAATCCGAACCGGACACCAGAAGGAGGCGGTAGACCGAACGGCCGCCGCCTTAATGCTCCAGGACTATCTTGACAGTCAGCGATGAAGGCCCGGGATGTCCTTGTCTGGGGTCGGAACCTGCCTACCCCCTGGAAGCTGGTGCTGGCCGGAGTGATCACCGGGTTGAGCTTCCCGCCAGTACCGCTGGGATTTCTGGCGTGGGTAGGGCTCGTACCCCTTCTTGACGCCTGGCTGAAGTCGCCTTCCCCGGCCCGCTCCGCCTTCTATGGCTTTATCTGGTCCCTGGGATTCCTGCTGGTAGTGATGTACTGGCTGGCCTTCAATTATGGGACCTATTGGTGGGCGGCGATCATGAGCATGTTGGCGGCTGTCTTGGTACTGTCGCTCAACTATACGCTCATCGGTTGGTGGTTTGGATGGCTGCATGCCTGGTTGGGAAGGATGGCCTTATGGCTGCTACCCTTGCTCTGGGTAAGCGTGGAGTTTCTGCGCAGCTTCGGAACCCTGGGCTTTCCCTGGGTGGCCCTGGCTAATGCCCAGACGGACTTTCTCCTGCCGATACAAAATGCCGAGATCGTCGGCATCTGGGGACTGAGTTTCTGGGTGATCTTGATTAATGTTACGATGGTCGAATTGTGGCATGCCCGGGAGAAGTTGGTCCCCGCTTTGGCACTAACAGCCGTCGTCCTTGCTCCCTGGCTGAGTGGCTGGCTGCTGTTGCCGGAGGTGCCGGCAGCCAACCTCCGCGTGGGGGTGGTCCAGCCAAATGTCAATGCTGCCGATAAGTGGATGCCGGAAATCCGCTACCGGCACTTCGATCAGCTCACTGCTCTTACGCACGCCGTGGCGGTGGATTCGCCGGATGTGGTTTTCTGGCCGGAGGCGGCCACACCGGCCTTTCTGCGAAAGGGAGGGCGTCTATACCTGCGACAGATTCAGGAGGAACTGCGCATTCTGGGAATCCCGGTGGTAACGGGCATGCCCGACTACGAACGGCGAGGGGACGGAATGGTTCATTACTACAACGCTGTCGGCTACATCGACAGTACGGGCCTCAGTGACAAACAATATAACAAAATCCATCTGGTCCCCTTCGGCGAGTACATCCCCCTATCGAAGTGGATACCGGCCCTGAATTCACTCAACCTGGGACAGGGGAACTTCACCCACGGGACGGAATACACCGTGTTTGAATTGGACTCCATTCCTTTCAGCGTGGGGGTGTGTTACGAGACTACCTTCCCGGGCTTGAATCGCCGGTTCGTGCGTGCGGGTGCGAGCTTTCTAGTGGGGGTGGTGAATGATGCCTGGTACCGGACCTCCTCCGGTCCCTACCAGCATGCCGCCCAAGCCCGCTACCGGGCGGTGGAGTTCCGCCGGCCCATGGTGCGTGCCGCCAACACCGGCATCAGTATGGTCATCAATCAGGCCGGGCAGGTAGTGGCCCGATTGGGGCTTAACAAGGAGGGGATGTTCACGGCTCAAATTGCCCCCGCAACCGGTATGACCTTTTACGCTCGCTACGGGGATGTGTTTGCCTGGTTGAGCGTGGCCGCGGCTATGGGACTCACTATCGTCGCCTTTCGACGTTGGAATCAAGCAAGGGATGAGAGTGATGAGGTTTAAAGCCGCACTTACGGGCCTCATTCTGGTCTGGGGGTGGATCCCGTCCATTTCCGCTCAGGCCTCTAATGGTCCCGCTGAAAAAGGTGCCTTAATCAGGTCTTTGGTACTGCCTGGCTGGGGGCAGCAGGTACTTGGCGATCGCGCCGCCGCCCGACGGTTCGCCATGGCCGAGGCCGGCCTTTGGCTGGGCTATTTTGTCACCCACAGCGCTGCCGGGTGGTATCGGCAAGATTACCGGGCCTTCGCTGCTCTGCATGCTGGGGTAGAATACCGCCAGCGGCCGGATATTTACTACGTCCGTCTGGGGCGCTATGATTCGATTACCGCCTATAATCAGGCCCAGTTGCGCCAGCGCAATCTGGCTGCGGTATATCCCCTGGGGACCCACCTTGATTGGCAATGGGACTTTTCTGTCAATCGCCAGCACTACGCCGATCTGCGCCGCGCCAGCTTAAGAGCGGCCAAGGCAGCATCCTTTGTCATCGGTGGCATGGTAGTGAACCGCGCGATTGCCGCCATCCATGTGCTTTTCCTATCCCGCCGCGGACAGGCACCCTCGGCCTACTGGATGCCCCTGCCCGGCGGCGGTGGGATCAGCATTCGGCTGCAGTTTTAGCATGCCGTTACCCAGGCCTGCCAATCCAGCCGTTGCGGATTGCCCCGACCAATCCTTCATGGGAAGAGCAAGGTGGGAAAGGTATAATCCACTGGTCAGGGTTTTCCTGGCTGTTGCCGGCTTGCTGGCCGTATCATTATCCAGAAACCCACTGCAATTTGCGTCTGTCTCGGCTGTGTTTCTGGCGCTATGTCTGTTCCTGGGTTTGCGCCTGTCACCCCTGGGAAAGAGCATTCGGGTAATGCTTCCCTGGACAGTGGGGTTTTTCCTCATTCATCTGGTCTTTTCGTATATTGCCCTGCCTCATTCTGACCTGGTGGCCTTCCTCAAGGATGAGTCCATTATTCTACTCAGGTTCATTGGCTTGGCGGGGGTCATGGGCGTTTTACGGGAGGGAGTTAAAGCGCAGTCCCTGATAGATAGCCTCAAAACGCTCGTGGATCGTCTCCATATCAAAAGCCGCCTGGCAGAGGACCTCTTGCAGACGCTGAGGCTGGTTCTGGTGTTTATTCCCCAGGTGATGCAGGAATACCGGAGCCTGGAGCGGTTCAACTTAGCGCTGGGATTTACACCTCCAGACACCCTCCGGGAGAAAGTTCGTTTTTATGGTGGGAACTTGCTGCCGGTGATGTCCCGCTCGCTGACCCGCGCACAGCAGCTGGGTGAGGTGATGCGGCTGCGGGGATATGGACTGGTCATACCCAGGGGCCAGCTCACACCCCTGCCGTTCAAATTTCAGGATGGAATGGCGGTAGTAGTCATAACGGTACTCCTGGGCTGTGCGGGATGGGTGTTTTAAATTACAAACTGCTTGTTGAATACGACGGTACTGCCTTTCATGGCTGGCAGTCTCAGCGACGGAAGCGGACAATCCAGGCCGAACTGGAAGTGACTCTGGAGCGGGTAACGTCTCAGGAGGCGGTTACGGTTATTGGGGCCGGTCGAACGGATGCCGGTGTTCATGCCCGGGGGCAAGTAGCCAATGTAAGACTGGATACCACCATCCCTCCGGAACAGCTGCGCCTGGCCGTGAATAGCCACTTAGCGGAGGACGTACGGATTCAGGCCATCAGCCTGGTTCCGGATGATTTTAATGCTCGAAAGGCTGCGATCAGACGCCGTTACAGCTACACCATGATCACTACCCGGCCTGTTCTGGGTCGGCAATATGTCTGGCCCTTACGATATCCCGTTGACCGGGACTTGTTGCTGGAGTGCTCCAAACTGGTGCTCGGTAGGCACGATTTCGCCGGATTTGCCAAGGCCAGTGACGAGGTGGATTCCAGCATTTGCCATGTAGAGGCATCCCGGTGGGAGTTCAGGGAGCCGCTGATGGTGTATCACGTCATTGCCGACCGTTTCCTCCACCATATGGTTCGTTACCTGGTAGGTACGATGGTAGAGGTAGCCCGGGGCCGTTACGGACTCGATCAGTTCCGCGCTCAACTCGAGCAGGGATCGGGTTCGATCATGGTATATCGGGCACCGGCTAAAGGGCTGGTTCTGGAAGAAGTGGTGTACCCCGCATCCAGTTCCGTGGGTTAGTATAATTTGTTATGTCAAGCAACCCTAACACGACAGAACTTCAGGGCATGAAAATGGGAAAGTGGTACAAAGGGATCTTTATTGGTGGGCTATTGGCTATCGTACCGCTGCTATTGTTGGCAGCCCAGGATCCATATAATATCGCTGGGAGCCGCGAAACTGCTCTTACCAGGTCCATTCAAAGGGTGAGCCCGGCTGTCGCGGGCATCAACGTCGTCAAACTTCAAAAGGGCCCCAGGGAATCCGGTTCGCTCTTCGATGATCCTTTCTGGTCATACATGTTTCCTGAATTCTATCGCCGGGTAGAAAGTCTGGGGTCGGGACTGGTGATTTCCTCCGATGGCTATGTGGTCACCAACGCTCACGTGGCGGAAGACGCGGCTGAGATTATTGTCACTTTGCCTGGTGGTCAGCAGTACGATGTGAAGGATATCTTCACCGACAAACTGACGGATATCGCCCTCCTGAAGATTGATGCGCGGAACTTGCCCGCGGCCAGGCTGGGAAATTCCAATGAGCTCATGATTGGGGAGTGGGTAGTGGCCCTGGGCAATCCTCTGGGCCTGTTCGATGTCGGCAAACAGCCTACAGCTACGGCGGGGATAATCAGCGGTCTGCATATGGATTTTGGCCATAAGGAGCCGGGCCGGGTCTACCAGGACATGATTCAGACCGACGCCTCCATCAATCCCGGCAACAGTGGGGGCCCGCTGGTGAACGCCGACGGCGAGGTCATCGGTATTAACAGCTTCATCTTTACGGAGAGTCAATACTCCGGCGGTTCGATAGGTATCGGGTTTGCGATCCCCATCAACCAGGTCAAGGAAGTGGTTGAGGAACTGAAGACCAAGGGCCGGGTTGATCGCAGCTTCACCACTGGCCTGATTGTTCGTCCGGTGGACCGAATTATTCAGAGTTATCTCAAACTGCCCTTCCGCCGGGGGGCTGTGATCTCCCATGTTGATCCGGGAAGCGCCGGTGAAAAAGCGGGCCTGCAGGTGGGAGACGTAGTACTGGAGGCCAATGGTAAGCGGGTCAATCGGGGTGAGGATATTTTCAGGGTGATTGAAGAAGATCTTATGAAAGCCGGGGATGTTCTGACCCTGAAAATCTGGCGGGAGGGACGCGAGCTGGATGTTCCTATGGAATTGGGCCGGTCGGGGTAGTAAGATGATCCCCCGTTACACCACCCCTGAGATGGGACGCATTTGGAGTGATCAGCACAAATATGAAACCTGGCTGAAAGTGGAGCTTACCGCCTGCGAAGTTATGGCCGAGCAGGGTCGGATTCCGTCGAAGTCGCTGGCCACTATCAAGGCCCGGGCCGCTTTTGATCCGGCTCGCATTGAGGAGATCGAGACCACCACCCATCACGACGTCATTGCCTTTCTAACCAATGTAGCCGAGCAGGTGGGGCCTGATGCCCGGTTTATCCACCTGGGAATGACCTCCTCGGACCTCTTGGATACCTCTCTGGCCCTCCTCTGCCTGGAAGCGGGGCAGCAGATTCGCAAGCGCATGGAGGCCTTCCACCAGCTTCTCAGGCGCCGGGCGCGGGAGCACAAGTTCACCTGGCAGATCGGTCGAACCCACGGCGTGCACGCTGAGCCGATCACCTTCGGCCTGAAGTTGGCCCTATGGTCGGAGGAGATGGCCCGCAACCTGCAGCGCTGGAATTCGGCCCTGGAAGATATCGCTGTCGGGAAGATTTCCGGAGCCGTGGGGACCTACGCTCACCTTTCCCCGGAAGTGGAACGGCAGGTATGCCAGCGTCTGGGTCTGAAGCCGGCCAGTATATCCAACCAGGTGGTCCAGCGGGATCGCCATGCCAACTACCTGTCCGTCATCGCTATCAGCGGTGCAACCCTGGAGAAGATCGCCCTGGAGGTTCGCCACCTGCAGCGGACCGAGGTGCGGGAGGTCGAGGAACCGTTTACAAAGGGTCAGAAGGGTTCGTCGGCCATGCCTCATAAGCGGAACCCCATCATTGCCGAACGGGTCTGCGGTATGGCCCGGCTCTTGCGCGCCCACGCCCTGGCCGGCCTGGAGAATGTGACCCTGTGGCATGAACGCGATATCTCCCATTCATCGGTGGAACGGGTGATCCTCCCCGATGCTACCACTACCCTGGACTACATGCTGTTGAAGATGACCGACCTGCTGGAAGGCATGATAGTCTACCCGGAGCGGATGATGGCTAACCTTAATCTGACCCGTGGTCTCATTTTCAGCCAGCCGGTCCTCCTGGCCCTGGTGGAAAAGGGCGCTACCCGGGAAGAGACCTATGCCCTGGTCCAGCGCCATGCCATGAAAGTATGGGAGCAGGGAGGGGATTTCCGCCAGTTGCTTAAAAATGACCCTGAGGTTACCGCGCTGCTAACCCCCGACGAATTAGATGCCTGCTTCGACTATGACTCCCTGCGGGAGAACGTCAATGCCATATTTGAGCGGCTCGGTCTATAAGATGAGAGGAACGATTAAGAGGGGCCAGCTCCTGACGGTCAGCAAAGCCGGGAGGACTTCAAGCACCGACTGCCTGCACCTTTTCATTCCGCAATTCAAGGGCACTGCCGCTGCCTTTGATGTCACCCGGACCACTGTGGGCCTGACCGGCCCTGTCGGCTGATGGCCCCTGAAGGACGTGCTATTCTCCTCCCGCTGCTGTTCCTGGCAGTTCTGGCGGGTCTGGGGCTTTTGTGGTTGCCCTATCCGGTGATGAAAGTAGTGGCCGGTTTTTTCTGGATATTGGCGGGTCTAGCCCTGTTTTTTTTCCGAGATCCGGTACGGGTACCGCCGGCAGATGCCTTGGCTGTTGTATCTCCAGCCGATGGCAGGGTGGTGGCTGTCAAGCCCGTAATCCATGACCAGCATCTGGGCGGTAAAGCACTGCAGATCTCCATTTTTCTTTCGCTTTTCGATGTTCACGTGCAGCGGGTGCCTATGGACGCTCGGGTGGAGGCCACTGTTTACCATCCGGGCCGTTTCTTGGCCGCTTTCCGGCCCAGGGCCAGTGAAGAAAACGAACAGGCGGTGACCCTTTTCACCGGGAAAGGAGGTAAATTCACCGTCAAACAGATCGCCGGGATACTGGCTAGACGTATTATCTGTCACATGCGGCCGGATAGCTCCGTGCGGCGTGGTGATCGGTTGGGATTTATCAGGTTCGGGTCGCGGGTTGACATCATAGTGCCTTACGACTTTGAACTTAGGATTAAAGTCGGGGAACGGGTTAAAGGCGTTGCTACTGTTCTGGGATACTTTGGGTCATGAAGTTCAGCAAACGGATCAGCAAGCACCATATTCCGAGTTTGTTTACCTTGGTGAATCTCTTCCTGGGATTTCTGGCCGTGATCAGCGTAGCGGAGGGATATGCCATCCGCGCGGCCTATCTAATTGTAGCCGCCGGTATTTTTGATACCCTGGATGGGAAACTAGCCCGCTGGGTTCAAGGACCATCCCGATTTGGCATGGAGCTGGATTCCCTGGCGGATCTAGTTTCCTTCTGCCTGGCACCCGCCCTGCTTATCTGGTCACTCTATGCCCATGATTTGCATCCCGTTCTGGGGGCGCTGATAGCCGGAGCACCACTTTACTTTGGTGCCCTGCGTCTGGCGCGCTATAATATAGCCGAGAGTTCCAAACCCCGACCGTATTTTGAGGGCCTTCCCGTCCCCATGAACGCTATGACGGTGGTGGCACTGGTGTTGTATTATTCCGATCAGTCGTATGGTGGTGCCGCGAAAGTGGTTCTGCCAGTTATCATGGCCACCTCTGTTCTAATGATCAGCTCGATCCGGTATGCCAAGTCGCCTAAGTTCACCTTTCACGCCGGGATCGGGAATACGCTTTATCTGATCGGCACGCTCGGGGTCCTGGCGTTGTTACCGATCTTCGGGGGGCTCATTGCGCTGCCAGCGGTGGTCATTTACCTCCTCAGTGGTCTCATACGCTGGTTGACCAAAGCCGGTGCCCCTGTGGACCTGCAATCCATGGAGAAGAAAGTTTGAAAGCCCTCATCTATATTACCCCGAAGGAAGGGATATTGGACCCCCAGGGGTTGACTGTGGGTAAAGCCCTGCGTAACCTGGGGATGGGCGAAGTGGGCGATGTACGCATGGGCAAATATATTGAAATGGAATTGCCTAAGGTCACCCGCAAGAAGGCCGAAGCGATCACCAGACAGGCCTGTGATCGCCTGCTGGCCAATCCCAATATCGAGACTTACCGTTTCGAGATTGTAGAGGACTCATAGTGCGTTTCGCTATTATCGTTTTCCCCGGCTCAAATTGTGATCATGATGCCTACTACGTTGTGCGTCACGTGTTGGGTGAAGAGGGGGCGTTCGTCTGGCACAAGGACCACTCACTGGATGATTTTGACGTGGTGATTATTCCGGGAGGCTTTTCCTATGGTGATTATTTGCGTACCGGCGCTATCGCCCGGTTTTCGCCCATTATGTCAGCCGTGCAGGATTTCGCCCGGCAGGGGAAACCGGTCATAGGGATCTGCAACGGCTTTCAGGTCCTGGTGGAGGCCGGGCTTTTGCCGGGAGCATTGATCAGCAACCGGAGCCTGCGATTCATCAG
>JBGVTM010000338.1 GCA_041862535.1 Candidatus Neomarinimicrobiota bacterium
AACCGAGGGCCTCCGACGACGGCAGCCGGGGCGTTGGCTTTGGTGGAATTGCCAGTACGGCTTTCAATGGAGACCGGTTCAAACCAGCCGATGGTACCCTGGTTTTCTACCAGATATTCACGTGCCACCCGCTGGACATCCGCTTTCATTATGGCCGCTAGCCGATCAAGATAAGTGGTATAGTAAGTCCACTCACCAATGGCGATGGCCTCGTTCAAGGCCGCCGCGATGGAAAAGGAGCCATCCCGGCTGAAGGCCACCTCCGCCTTAATCTGGGCCTTCACCCGGTCCACCTCCGCCATCGTTACCCCTTCTATTTTAACCTTTTCATACTCACTCAGGATAATCCGCTCCACCTTCTGATGACCGGTGCCCGGGGTCAGGAAGGCATAGGTAATGAAGAGGCCATTATCATGGAGCGGATGGTCCCAGACAACAATGGAAGTGGTAAGGCCTTTATCAATAAGGGCACGATAGAAATGGCTCGTTTTGCCGATACCCAGGATACCTTTCAGTAGAGTGAGGGCATACTTATCCGGGTGCAACCCCACCGGGGATTTATGGGCGATAGCAACAATACCGGTCTCACCGGAGCGCCTGAGGACAAACCGACGCGGGCCCTCCTGCCGGGGTTCAGAAGTGTACATTTCGGGAATGGGATGGGGAGATGCAGAGTATTTTCCGAAGTTGGACTTAATCCAGGATAGCACCTGTGCGGTATCGAAATCGCCGATAACCGTGACCGTGGCGTTGTTGGGCCAGTAAAAGGTATCATAAAACTGACGTAGACGCTCGGTTGAAACGCCCTCGACGTCTGAGCGCCAGCCGATAGTGGCATGGTGGTAGGGGTGAGCCTGGTAGGCAGTAGCCCACATATTCTTATCCAGTGCTTCCCAGGGGTCATTCTCACCACGCTCAAGCTCGTTGCGCACCACCGTCATTTCCGGTTGGCGGTCGCTGTCCCGGATCAGTGCCTGACGCATGCGGTCAGCCTCGATAGCGATGGCTGTCTCCAGGTGTTCACTGGGCAGCAGCTCGAAGTAATTAGTACGATCCAACCAGGTGGTAGCATTGATGCGAGCTCCCACATCCTGCAGCACAGACCAGATAGAATTGCCGTGCTCTTTATTGTATCCCTGGGAGCCCTTGAACATCAGATGCTCCAGAAGATGGGTCGAGCCGGTGTGCCCGATGGCCTCATTGCGGGAACCGACCTGGTAGGTGACCATAAAGGTAGCAACCGGGGTTGAATGATCTTCCATAAGCAGAATCGTCAGACCATTGGACGTCATCCGGTATTCCGTAATGCCGCCAGAGACCCGAATCTGTTTAAAACCTCTCATAGCCCCTTCCCGGGTACATGCTGCCAGAAAAAAGAGAACCACACCACTTGCAACGCAGCACCGCAATGCCTCGCATATGCATCAATGGTACGGTCGCCCGATTCTCCGTTATAAAAAAATAAGCTAACACTTTTTGGGAACCTCTGGGGTTTTTATGTTTAAGTCATCGTAAAGGGGACGATACGAGAATACACACCCTTTTGAAGAATGGTGTTCCAGATCAAATATATTCCCTTAGGTTGAGCTTACCCTTATTTTGAACCGATTTTATGCTTACATTAGCAGGCGAGGAGATGAAAGGATGTCTCTTATGAATACCAGACTGTTGCCATTCATCATGTTCATACTTGGCGGCGCATTGATATTGGGAAGCTGTGCCAAGCCAGCTGCCGAAGAAGCGCCCACACCTGTAGTTGAGGAACCCAAACCAGCCCCTGAAGTGGTTGTAGCACCACCCATTGCTGAAGAGGAGCTGCCCATCGTCGAGAAAGAGGTAGTGGAAGAGGTCGCTGTGCCTGAAGAGCTACCCGAGGAACCGGTGACGATTCCCCTGGAAGAATACAAGGATATCGAGCAAGAGCCGGAGGAGATCATCCATCCGGACAGCGTGGTATACCTGTACATGATTCGGCCCCATGACTACCTCATCAAGATTGCATACAATGAATACGGCAATCCCAACGAGTGGCGTCGCATCTACAGCTGGAACCGGGAACGCATCGGTGACAATCCCAACCTCATTTACCCTTATCACGAGCTGGAGCTGTATAAACCGGAAGATCAGATTGTCAAGTGGGACTACGATTACACCATCCATGTAGTCGAGAAGGATGAGACCTTGTGGTCCATCGCCGGGCAAAAATACGGCGATGAGATCGCCTGGATTGTGATCTTCTGGGACAACGAAAAAGCACTTAACTCCAACGCAGGGATGCTTAAACCAGGAATGGAGCTACGGATTCGCACCGAGCTCTGGCCAACCTTCTAGCAAACCGGATTTCCAGCATAAGGGGAAACAAGCATGAACAGCCCCGGGAAGAACCCGGGGCTGTCTGCCTTTATCGGTTGGGTTGCCGGCAGTCGGATCAACCCCGTTTCTTTTGAAGCTTCTGAACCCGCTTCTGGACGGACTTGATACCGGGGTAATCGGGATAGTTGTCCAATACGATATGCAGGGTATGAATGGCGGCATCGATGTTTCTCAGCTGCGATTCATAGATATCGGCCGCTTCAAGGATAGCAGCAACGGCCCGCTCTTGCTCTTTGGGGTAGCGCTGGTGGATATCCAGGCAATAGACCACCGCAGCATCATACTGTCGGATTTCCCTAGAGATGGAGGCCAGTCCTTCCAAGGCCGGAATACCTGCTTCCGGTTCCTCGCCATAACGCGTAAGGACTTCTTCGTAGACGGCCAAAGCGGCCGTGGGTGACGCCAGTTGGAGGCGCAGCAGCTCGGCGTACCGGAACAGGCTGACAGTTGCCAAGGCATCGTCAGGGTAAGTATCGGCCAGTTCGCGATACAGGTTCCCCGCCTGTTGGTAGTCTTTCAGTTCATTCTGATAAATACCGGCCCGGACAAGGAGGGCCGCCGGAGCTTTCTCATGGTCAGGGAACTCCACCCTGAAATCCTCAAATCGCCGCGCGGCAGTCTCATAGGCCTTCAAATTATCGGCAGTTATCTGCGCCATGGCGTAGGTGATCTCGGGCCGGTAGCGGCTGTGCGGGTATAGCGTGCGGATCTTCAGATAGGTGAGGATCTCGTTATGATACTGCTCCTGAGCATGATAGGCCTGGGCAATCCAGACGAGAACTTCATCCGCCTGGAATATACCCGGATACATGGCCAGGAACTGTTGTGCCTCCATGATGAACCATTCCCTGGCGGTGGCATCAGGTAGCTTCCGTACGTGGTTCAGATAATTTAGAAACCGGTTAAACTCTTCCTCACCAACATCCAAGGAATCGGGATTGAGGGCCACGTCATGATACAATCGCCCCAGGTCGCTATTCTTGTCAACCAGTTCTTCCAATTGACCCATGGCCTGGAGCCCGGCTTCCGATTCAGGGTAGAGAAAGAGCGTTTTTAAATACGCCAGGGTAGCCCGGACAGGATTATCTTGTTTACTGTAGGTGTTGGCGAGGAGATTAAGGGCATCCGGCGAATGGCCCTGCAGGGCTACCCGGGCCAGATACTGGCGGAATTCATCAAGTCTATAGGCATAAATCTCATCACTCTCGGCCCTGGCCTGGAATAGCCGCATCAGTCCGGTGGTCTCGAGTTCATAATCCACCGTTTGCCGCAAATAACTGATGAGCCTTTCATCCACGGCGGAATCTATAGCGGCCTCCCTGGGAGTTAACATTGCTGTCTTGAGCTGTTCGTACATTCCTGTAACTCGTTGTTCGCTGGCGGCTAATTCCTGCTGCACAGCTTCGAGCGTATTCCTCAAAGCCATAGCGGTATCCGAGTAGGCTCGCTGGGCACTTCCGGTTGTAGCAAGATGAGTCTGAGTCCTGGCCAGGATGATCATAAGCGAGTCGGCCAGAGCCTGCAGCTCGCTCTCCCGATGGAAGCTCTGGGCGATGGAATCACTCAGGGCACTCAAGCGGGCCAGATTTTGCTCGTTTTCAGTCACGGCCCGATCATAAAGGATGAACAGGTGTGACAGGCTGTCGGCCAGCTGCCGGATCTGGTCCTGGGCCAGGGCCAGCGAATCGGTCATGAGACCCGCCTGCTGCTCCAGCTGCTGGACGAGGAAGTTGGCGGCATCCAGCTGTTCCTGGGTGAGGAAGAGGCTGTCCTGGAGCAGGGAAATACGATGCTCATAAACCTGCTCGAGCAGGGAGGATTCCGGCGCGGCAGCGGCTGTATCTTCTGTAACCTGGGCGAAAAGGATCATTCCCGGGACAAACATTATCCACATCAGGGAGCGGATCAATATCGCCCCGGCGACATGATCGCTAAGCCTAACTGTTGTCTTGGAAATCACAGAAAATCTCCTAATAAACATGTATCTATAGAATACCTTCATCTAATCTGGCTCTTAGCTTTGGCAAAGATACGAAAACCACTCAACTATTGCCAGTTCCGGGGCAAAAAATTTCTAATATGGTTCTAATACGGCTAGATATTCTCCGAAGACCCGGCAAGTGTCAGGCTGAAACTTAGCCATTAAAAAAGATTAGTTACTTAATAGATTTATACAACTGCCCGCCAATCATTGCTTGCCCGCCTGAACTCACTGTCGTATCTTGATTATAAAGCCAATTCCCATTCAATCAGGAGGCACCACAATTGGCGGTAGTGGCCTTACTACTGGTGGCATCAGGTCTGTGCGGTCCGGTGGTGGTTTCAGAAGTTATGTACCATCCTTACGGAACTGATGTGCCTGACGAATTTGTGGAAATCGTCAACATTACCGACTACACCATTGATCTGGCGGGCTGGCGGCTAGCCGATCTGCACAGCATCGACGACCTTGGCGGCAGTCAACTGCTCCTCTGGCCCGGCCAGATCGCCGTCATCTTTGAGGCCGACTACGACACTGCCACCGGTACTTACCGGGACCTCCTTCCTGCTGCCGCTACGATCCTTTTTGTAGATGACAATGCAATCGGCAACGGCCTGTCCAACAGCGGCGACACTCTGTTTCTGGTCGATGCAGCCGGGGACACGGTAGATCAAGTCGGGTGGAACCAGGATATCACGCCGGGGTATTCGCTGGAGAAGGTCATTCTGGATGATTGCACCCTGCCAGGTAACTGGCGCCCCAGCACGCAGCTGTACGGTACTCCAGGGGCATCCAACTCAGTGGTCGGCCATGGAATAGACCTCGCCCTAAGTAATCTCGACTGGGAAGCCGCAACGCCGCCGAGAGGCTTCAGGATCAGCGCCACTATCAGCAACCAAGGAATCATGGCGGCGGAGGGGAAGGTCCTGGCCGATGAAACGGAGGTGGCCAATATTCCATCTCTCGAGGTGGGTGAAAGCCGCGTGATCACCTTCGGGTGGGAAGCGCCCGAAACAGTATTGGGCCTGTATTCCCTGACAGTCCGTATAGCAGTGCCAGGAGACTACGATACCACCAATAACAGCCTTCAGATTGATATCCCTATCCCAGCTCCCGCTATGGCTGTGGTGGTAAATGAGATCATGTATATGCCCTTAAGCGGCGAGCCGGAATGGGTGGAACTGGTAAACACCACCACCAGTATGGTGAATTTGAAACTCTGGGAGGTTCGTGA
>JBGVTM010000339.1 GCA_041862535.1 Candidatus Neomarinimicrobiota bacterium
ATATGATCACACTGAGTCTGTTTTCGATTACTGAGTACTTTGCTGGCGGGTAACCAATAATTTCACCATCTGTCTCTACGAAAACCTGCTGGTCAGTAAAGAGCTCGAAGGTCCGGCACTGCGTATAATGAGCCGCTTCTCTGCTGAAAATATTCCCGGTATATAGCGAGGGAATCATACCAAGTAGTTTTAAGCGGGGAACCGCGTCGATCATGGCAATACTTAAGATACCATCATCGGGCTTGGTCTCCTTGCCAAAGTACATTCCACCGCCGAAGTACGGTGATTTATACACTGTCAAATTACTCAATTTCTGGCCCTTAATTTTTTCCTTATCGAGATTGATATCGCAAAGGAGTTCATTAAACTGCATCAGGGCCTTGAAGCCGGAAATCAGGGCGGCGGCATCGACGCTGAAGCGTTTGAGTAGTTTGGTGATATTTCGGGCGGTATTGAATTTTTGTATCGCGAGGCTAATAACTCCGACACTGGAATTATTAAGGAAATATCTCACCACAGAAGATCCATTGAGATCGCGGCATTCTACTTTGCAGATATCGATGGTATGTGGTTGGTCTGATAGCAGTCTCTCCAACAGATTCAGACGCTTGGGGAACCGCTTCTCGAAGTCACAACTGCTCCCGGCACCCAGAAAAATGATTTGAAGGTCGCCTGGCGGCCCGTGATCATCCCTGATGAGACCCTGGAGGACTTCATTGAGGGTGCCGTCTCCTCCGAATACGGCGATCCGTCTGTAGCCCTTTGCGATGAGAGCCAACGAGATCTCAGCAGCGTGGCCGGGATAGCGGGTCAGTTGGTATTCAAACTGAAGTGCCTGCTCTCGGAGTTGAGTTCTGAATTTTTCCCATCTGCGGGCAGCCAGACCCTCACCCGCGGCTGGGTTGCAAATGATAAATGGCTGGCTCAATTTTGTTTTATTCATGAGAGTGCAATAACTGAACCTTAGAAAACGCAGAATTTCCCGCTTAGTTTTTAGATCAAGCTGTCAAAAAGGCTTTGAAGACCTACAACACCTTCAGCGGTCATTCACTCACCAACGTCACACCAGGTAGCCTTTTTCAGCCATCAGTCCGTAGCGGTTGAGAATGTCGCCCGTGGCCGAGATGATCTCGGATGATAGGTACCTGCCGCTGTGAAGCCTCGGTCCCTGCAGTTTCCGTGCGGCTGCCCCGAAGGCACAATAATGGTCGATGGCCTTGCCTGCATTGGCAAAAGGATTCCCGCTGGGTACGTCCTGAACCAGTGCCAATATCTGTGACATAGCATCTGACAACCTGGTAGAAAGCCTTTCAGCCTCCACCCTGGCAGTTGTTTTTTTCGAATCCTTGATGATCGCTGCCAGCTGCTCGGGAAAGGTGTTGGCCGAGCTGAGCAGAAGACCGTCGTATGGTCCCCCTGCGCTTTTCAGCCATCGGATATAGTCGCTTTCCGTCCCCCGAACGAAGAAAATCCCGCTATCACGGAACCTGCCCGAGAGTGCGATGCGATCACTACCGCTGGTATCCTTGAAGAAAATGAAATTGTCAAACTGGGATGCAAGGGCCTCAAAGCTCTTCGGATCTACCTCGTTGCCGGTTACCTGTGGCAGTTGATATAGCGCGATGGGGACTCCCCTGCTCATTACCTGCGATAGTCCGGCATGGATAGCCTCTTGTGAGAGCGACTTGCCTTTCGGCGGGCACACCGTGAAACCGCACACACGCGCTGCAGCCAGAGACTCCGTGACCGACTCCTCGCCGCTGATCTGCTTGAGGAAGGCCAGTGAATCGGCTATCGACTGCAGCATCGCTTCCGGGTCGGTTTCCAGGATACCGACCAGAATTCGGGCCCCGGAAGCCTGGGCCATCCGTACACTGAAGGTCAGCACCTCCGCTTTCTGTGAAGCGTCAAGTTCCCATCCGTCCCCGGTTGATCCGGGGATAAGATACCCGCGAATCCATGCCCGCAGGTACTCCGCGTGCCGGGCCATGCGCGCAGTATCTATGCTGCCGTCATCCTGATAGTGGGTCAACAGCGGACACCAGAGCTCCGGAACCCCGTCCGGGAAAAGAGTCCTTATCAGTTGCTTCCGCAGGGTGTGGGTTGTATCCATCGTATCTCTCTGCCAGGTATTAAACTGGATTGATAGGGTTCCGGGAATGACAGGTTTTATCGTAGTACCGTAGCATGATCATTCAAAGTCCTGCTATCTAGCTGCCCGGTCTTATCAGCAGGCGCTAATGCTCCCCTCGGAGCGTCGTAGGTTCAAAATTAATGTATTAAGCCATTAACTTGACAGAATCCAGTTGCAGCCTGGTTCGGACGGAGTGCTGCTGTTCGCCGTCCCGGTATTTGCCAGTCCGATGGTCCTCAACCTGGTCAGTAGTGGAAATCGTGCTGTGTGCCCCTTAGTTTTTAGCCCAAGTTCTCCAACCCATTCTGAAGATAAACGGCTGCACGGGGATTATATTGACATCTTGGCCTATCGCTTGTTATCATTGATCACAGGGAGGTATGGCCAGATCAGGTGTTGCAGCATATCAGCATATGCTATAGGAGATCATAGTGCTGATGACCAGCATATTCGCCGGTTAGTGCCGGTCATTCAATATTGGAGTTATTTGTCATTAAATATGTGGTCTTTAGTCATTTATATGTGCATATGAAAAATGGAGATAGCTATCGCAATAAGGGACTTATGAATGAAACCCCTATTTACCAATGATGCAGTTGTTCTCGGCATCTTAATATGCATCTTAGCATTTGTTTTCAAAACCTCTCATAGTTCTAACGCTTTCTGGAAAAAATTCTATACTTACGTACCTTCGTTATTATTGTGCTATTTTATTCCTTCGGTTCTGAACTCGGCGGGCATAATATCCGGAGAGCATTCCAATTTATATTTTGTCTCTTCCAGATTTTTATTACCTGCCAGCCTGATCCTGCTGACATTAAGCATCGATCTTAAGGAAATCATGCGTCTGGGGCCAAAAGCGCTGACTATGTTTCTGGCCGGTACTGCTGGCATTGTTATTGGAGGGCCGATTACAGTCCTGATTTTTTCCTATCTTGCGCCCGACATTGTTGGCGGTACTGGCCCAGATGCCGTCTGGCGCGGACTGGCAACTGTTGCCGGAAGCTGGATTGGTGGCGGAGCCAATCAAACTGCGATGAAAGAAGTTTTTGGTGTGAGCGATAATCTTTTTGGAGCCATGATTACTGTTGACGTAATTGTGGCGAATATCTGGATGGCATTTCTTTTGTATGGCGCCGGGATTTCAAATAAAATTGATGTATGGTTTAAGGGAGATACTTCCGCCATTGAAAGAGTACGTAAAAATATCGAAGATTATCGTGCCGGTATTGCACGTATTCCCAGCCTGACGGATGTTACTTCCGTGTTGGCAGTCGGTTTTGGTATTACTGCCATAGCTCATTTTGGCTCAGATTTAATAACACCTTTCATTGTCGAAAATGCTCCCTTTTTGGAAAGATTCAGTCTGACCTCTCCTTTCTTTTGGATCGTAGTCTTTGCAACCACGGGAGGCTTACTGCTTTCCTTTACCAGAGCTAGAAAATTGGAAGGAGTTGGCGCTTCACGGTACGGTAGCTTACTATTATATGTTTTAGTTGCCAGCATTGGGATGCGGATGGACATTCTGGCTATTTTTAAGAGTCCGCAATTGTTTTTAATAGGAATTGTATGGATGCTGATTCATGTCAGTATCATGTTGTTAGTTGGTAAGATAATTCGAGCACCATTTTTCTTTGTGGCGGTAGGAAGCCAAGCCAATATTGGTGGGGCGGCTTCTGCACCCATAGTTGCCTCCGCCTTTCATCCGGCCTTGGCGCCTGTGGGCGTATTGCTGGCGGTAATGGGATATGCTCTCGGCACCTACTGCGCCTGGATTTGTGGGATACTGATGCAGATGGTTGCCCCGTGAATATTGCCGACGACTCGCTTTGTCGTGCTATTACCGGCATATCAGCGGATCACTCTCACAACCGGGACGAAGCAAGGGCCTTTCCCCAAACAGCTCCAATGGAAGGACCCGCGACTTGTGGTATTCCTCCACGGTTCACCGATTAAGGATAGCAGACAGTTGACTTGGAACGGGGCAGTGGTTAAGATGGACTGCATAAGATAGTCGTAGCGATCGGGAATCCGATAATGTCCTGAAATTGTCTGGAACATAACTTGTTTAGCTAAAAAGGTAACATAATGAGCTTATTTATAGATCCAAAAACCCTCACAATGGGGGCTATCGTCACATTAGCGCTTTTCGGCTGCGTGGCCAGCGGACCGGGCAAAGCAACTATTACCAGAATCCTATTCGGCCATACTCCTGATGGAAGACCGGTTGATCTTTTTACGTTGACCAACGCGAACGGCATTGAAGCGAAGATTACCAATTATGGCTGCATTGTCGTTTCACTGAAGGTTCCTGATCGGAATGGGCAGCTTAATGATGTTGTACTGGGGTACAATACTCTCGAAGAGTACCTTCAGAATAACCCCTATTTTGGCTCGATTGTCGGCCGCTATGGTAACCGCATTGCGAGGGGTAGATTCGTGCTGGATGGGGTGGAGTATACGCTCGCTACCAATGATGGTGAAAACCACCTGCATGGGGGGTTGAAGGGATTCGACAAGGTCCTCTGGCAGGCCGAGGAAATCTCCAGCAAGGATGGTCCCGCTCTCAAGCTCACCTATTTGAGCGGGGATGGTGAGGAAGGTTATCCAGGCAACTTATCTGTCGAGATGGTCTACACGCTGACTAATGCGAACGAGCTTAAGATTGACTATTTCGCAACCACGGACAAAAAGACGATCGTCAATCTCACGCATCACTCCTATTTTAACCTCGCCGGTGCCGGCGAAGGCGACATCTTGGGGCATGAGATGATGATTAATGCCGACCACTTCGTACCGGTTGGGCCGGGATTGATACCGACGGGCGAGGCACGCAGCGTTGAGGGCACACCCCTGGACTTTACCAGCCCCACACCCATCGGGGCCCGGATTAATGAGGATGATGAGCAGCTGCGGGTTGGCGGCGGCTATGACCACAATTGGGTATTGAATAATTATGACGGTTCGCTGAGGCTGGCCGCTCGGGTTTACGAGCCCGCTACCGGACGCGTGCTGGAACTGCATACTACTGAGCCCGGTATGCAGTTCTATTCCGGTAACTTCCTGGACGGAAGTAACATTGGCAAGGGCGGAAAGGTATACCAGTACCGCTCGGCTATTGCCCTTGAAGCGCAGCATTATCCCGATTCACCCAACAACCCGCAGTTTCCATCGACGGTCCTGGAACCGGGTCAGGAATACAGGCAAACAACGGTCTATAAGTTCTCTGCCGAATAGCAGCGCTTCACGTATGGGCTCAAGCCGGAGTACTTGTTCGCCAGCAGATCGGGCTGAGTCCAGCGGCCCACCTGGGGATCGTCCCGGAGGATTCCCCTCGGAATAATACCGCGCGCCGAAGACTAGCCCTCCCTGCTCGCTTCGCGAGGCCGACTCGCCGTAGACGGCAACGCCGAAGCACTCCCTTAAAAGGGAGAGAACCCGGCCCCTGCCGGGAAGGGAGGGTTATTCTCCCGCTCGGGAACCCGTTTGTCGGCGGGTCCACCTGTGTCCACCTTCCCAGCTCTGGATCGTCCCTTAGGGATCCCTTGGGCATAGTAGCGGGCGCCGAAGTAGTAGAGGTTACTCATACTTAATTAACACGAACTCACCATCCTGGAGATCATAGGTAACATTTCTTTTCTCTGAGATGAAGTCTTGATCCAAATCCAAATAAAGAAACACAAGTTCTAACTCCTTGTCCTCGTCAATATTTACGAATGAATAACCATTATCTACATGTTTCTTCGTTTTTACATCATATACCCATATTTCATAAGGTGGAGAATGAAAAACTAGCTTAAATCCATCTTCTTCCTGTAAATAGATAAATATAGAACTTCCATCTTCAGTGCCAAAGTTTACAATTAAATCATTCACACTATCTTGATTGATATCTAGTGATTGAGGCATACTGGGCCAGTCATCATGATACCAATTAGATTTTAAAACAATATTATATTCTTGATCAAGAACGAGGAAATTCCAGTTAGTAAAATCCTTCCGGATTATTTGTCCGTAATTAACTATGAAGTAATTCGGCAACTCCTCAAGCTTGTAGACGCTATAACAACAAACACTTGAATCTGATAAAACGTGATTCTGTTTAATCCTGGCCAACTCATCTTGCTCAATTTTCCCTATTAATTCTATTTGCGGTAATGATTCCTCGACCTGTTGCCCCGTTATTGCGGCCTGATTATTAGAGCTATAAATAGAAACTATAAAAAAGATAAATATTGGATGAAAAAGACAGCTTATTTTCAAAATCATTAACTTGTTTCCTTTCTTCGATATTGTTAAACCATCTGCACATAGTTGTTACATAATGGATTTATAATTACTACCCATAGACTTATCACCTATAAATACACGCTAGTTTCACTTTAACCTTGGCTTATAACAAGACAAATTTCTTTCTCAAGCATTTACACCTTAGGTTCATCTATCTTAGTTCTGCCAACTCTTTTTCCAACACCTTAAGAATATGTTCCATTTGTTCCTCTTGTAGGGCTTTAACGTCAGTGATTGGGATTGGCCTCCTCCCCTCTTGATTTCACTATACGGTAAAGGCCATGTTTGCTTGCCACCTGGGTCCACATACTTTAGCGGATTATCCAACCCGTACACGTACGGGCTCCAGCCGGGGTAGTCCTGCCACAGGGGGTCTGTTTGGGCAAAACGCCCCGCCGGGGATCGTCCCGTAGGGATTCCTTCGGGATAGTACCGCGCCCCGAAGTAGTACAGGCCGAATTCGGTGTCCTCTTCTTTTCTACTGCCCCTCAGTGGCCCTTTTTAGTACCGGTCCCTTCCCAACCATACCGCCATCTCGCCCTTACCACGGTGCGCCCAAGCGTAGTAAGGAATCACCATAAAGTCCTGTTCCGACTTTGCCAGCAGGTTGCCGTCAGCGTCATATTGGGCACC
>JBGVTM010000340.1 GCA_041862535.1 Candidatus Neomarinimicrobiota bacterium
AAAATCAAAACCCGGAATGCCGGTCTCCAGCTTCTCTACCGCTACAGATTGTTTGTCTCCAAATGTCATCGTGAATCTCCTTTGTGGTAGATTTAGGTTTTCGGCTGCAAATCCAGCCCCAGCAGAACCTTCTGGGTGGCCGACAGATCGCCGATAATACGCCGCAGCGGCGGCGGCAGGTGCTTGATGAGAGTAGGAGTGGCCAGTATTTTCTCATCTTCGGCCAGCTGGGGGTGCTCCAAAACGTCAATGACGTTGAGCTCGTACTCACCCTCAAACTCCTCATCACTGATACGGCGCAGGTTCGCAATCGCTTGTTCAGAAGCTCCGGTTACTCCCGTGATGTACAGTTTCAGCAAGACCTTACTCATGCTTGTCCCCCCTCTGAATTTTGTTTTCCGGTACCGGAATTCTCTTCCAGGTACCCGTAGAATAATTGCGATAGAATGAGACCAGGTAGCCCATAAGTCTAAGGACCATCAAGCGCCCCTCATCGGTATAGGCCTGTGCTTTCTGGGGGGTGGCTTCCAGGGTCTTACCTTTCAGGGCCGTACTATGAAGTTCTACCACATCTCGCGGCCCGGCCTTCAGGAATCCCAGCTGTTCGGCAATGGCGTTGAGACCTTCTGGGACATTATGCTCCACCTTATAAGCTTGCTGCTCCAGGGCCAGGTCCAGCAGTTCACTATAGCGTTGCCCCAGTTCGTTCACGGTCTCCGGTGAACTTGCGCGCAAGGGAGCCAGGTTGAACATTTGGGCCGTAATGGAGGTCTGGGGTGCAACGGAGAGCTGTTCCAGTGAACGGAGTTCCCGCTCACGGATCTCCCGCTGCCGGGCCTGCTCCAACTCCGTTATCAGCCGGCTGCGTTCGATGGCGTAGCGCAGGGATTTCGACAGCAGAAGACCCTCCACCTGGCCCTTTACCAGATAGTCCTGGGCCCCCCGCTTAACCGCTTCATCACCAACCACTTCGTCTGCCAGACCGGTCAACACTACTATAGGGACCTGAGGCGCCGAATTATGTACCTTGGCAAGCGTTTCCAGTCCTTCACTGCCCGGCAGGTTCAAGTCCAGGAGTATGACATCCAGTTCGCTATCACCAAGACGTTCCAATGCCTCCCCAAGGTCGCCGGCCGGCGTGACATTAAACTCGGTTGAGACAGCCTCCTTCAACAGCTCCCGAATCAACCGGACATCACCCGGATTGTCCTCTACCAATAGAACTTTGATCTGGCTATTTTCTGTTCGGTTCATTTCGGCGGCAGTTTTACAATCGTCATCCAGAAATCCTCGATAGTCTTCACTACCTTAGCGAACTTTTCCAGGTCGAGGGGCTTGGTGATGTAGCAGTTGGCATGCAGGTCGTAGGTCTTGAGGATATCCTCCTCAGCCTCGGAGATTGTCAGGACTACGACGGGAATACGCCTCAGGATATCATCGGACTTGATCTCCGCCAGCACCTCACGACCATCCTTCCTGGGCAGGTTCAGATCGAGGAGGATAAGATCAGGATATGCAGCATCAGCATATTGAACTTCCCGGTGCAGAAATGCCAGGGCCTCAACGCCGTCATGCACCACCTGAAGACTGTTAAGCACCTTGGTTTCTTTAAGGGCTTCCTGGGTCAGGCGCACATCCCCGGGATTGTCTTCCACCAGTAGAATATTGATGGGTGTGACAGTCGATTGACTAGTCATGGCTCGTATCTCCCTTTGACTCCGCGTATGATTCGATGGGTAGTGAGACAGTAACGCAGGTACCAGCTCCCGGCGCGGTTTTGACGCCTATATGACCGCCCAGGCTATTTACCAGACTCCGGGTTACCGATAGCCCCAGGCCCATCTTCACCCCCTTCCCAACCGCGGGAGACTTGGTGCTGAAAAAAGGCTCGAAGATGTGGGGTAGAACATCCGATGGAATCCCCGCGCCGGTGTCGGCAATTTCCACCAGGATCTGCTCTTTTTGCTTGCTGGTCTTGACGCGCAGATAGCCGCCGTCCGGCATTGCATCCAGGGCATTGTTAATAAGATTCGTGAAAATCTGCGCCAGTTGACCGGATGGGAGTGCAACCTCCAACTCACCCGCACAGCGCTCATCCTGGAGCTCGACGGCATAGGCGCTCATGGCGCCTTCCATCGCAGCCAGAACATCACCGAAGACCTCGTTAACCGAGATTGGGCCGACCGCCGCGTGCGGTGGCTGGTAGAGGTTATACATTTCTCGAACGATGGCGGAAATGCGTTCAATATCCGCATCAATGAACCTAATGAACTGTTCCATGCCCTGCCCCCGGGGCAGGGCTCCCTTTACGATATGGAAACAGTTTTTAATCGAAGCTAGCGGGTTGTTAATCTCGTGCGCCACGCCGGCGGCGACCTGCCCGAGGGCAATGATCTTCTCCGCCTCCAGTTGCCTGCGCTCCAGATCGCCGAGCTCCTTCTCCGCCTGTTTGCGATCGGCGATCTCTTGCTGAAACTTTTCATTGATCGTTTTTAATTCGCTCGTGCGCTCCTTGAGCAGTTCCTCCAGCTGGTCACAATATTTCTGTAATTGCTTTATGGTCTGCTTGTGCTGGGCGACTTCCTGCCGCATCCGTCTCTTCATGTCGCCGTGCATCCCCATCACAGTATGTCAGGTTTGTTCATAGCATGACGCATGGTGGCATATTGGCTTCAGTTGTTCCACTACAGGTGGTTTGTTTCTTCGTTGTGACATCTGCACTGTTGCGCTATTTCAGCTTCCTATCACACCTTTTTCGATCAGACAGGATTTGACACGTTCCTTGAGCCCATCGATGTCAAAGGGCTTCACGATGTAGTCCCATACTTTGAGCTGGATACTCCTGATCGCAGTGTCAATCGAGGGGTAGCCCGTGATCACAATGAGCGGAAGGTTAGGGTAATTCTCCCGTACCTGGCGGAAGAACTTCAATTCAGAGTTACCCGGCATCCTGATGTCCGCCAGTACGAGATCGAAGTCTTCGGCAGCAAGGGTGGCCAGCGCCTCGGCAGAGCTGGCTGCGCAGTGGCATTCGTAACCTTCCTCTTTCAGGATGTGAGATGTGGATGCCAAGAAACTCTCCTCGTCATCGGTAATGAGTATTTTTATTGCCATCTCTTGCTCCTTTCCTGCTCAAGTCGAAATAGAAGGCACTTCCTTTTCCCGGTTGCGACTCGACCCAGATGTTACCACCATGGTGTTCCACAATCTTCTTGCAGATTGCCAGACCGATGCCGGTACCTGGATACTCCTCCCTGCCATGCAGTCGCTGGAAGATACGGAAGATGCGGTCGGCGTACTGCGGGTCGATTCCAATACCGTTATCGCGCACTGAAAAGATCCACTTGGATTCGTTTTCCTTTGCCGAGACGTGAATGTTGGGAGGGTCCTTCCCGTGGAACTTGATGGCGTTACCGATCAGATTCTGAAAAAGCTGGACCAGGTGTGAGGTATCAGCCATCACCATTGGCAGGGGGTCGTGACTCACTTCGGCGCCCTGTTCCTCAATGGCGGCATGCAGATTAGCAAGGGCTTGATCCAGGGCAGCCTCAGAGTCGGTTGGCTCGAAATCCCTGCCCGCCCTCTGTACCCGTGAATAGGTCAGCAGGTCATTAATCAATCTCTTCATCCGATTGGCCCCATCTACGAGATAGGCAATGAACTCATCAGCATCGGCATCGAGTTTACCCTGGTAGCGGCGCGCCAGCAGCTGGGAGTAGCCCGACACCATGCGCAACGGCTCCTGCAAATCGTGCGAGGTGATATAGGCGAATTGCTCCAACTCCTGATTGCTCCGTTTCAGGGCCTCCGATTGTTCGATGAGCGCTTCCTCAGCTACCTTCCGCCGCGTGATGTCTTCCATCTGTGCAATGAGGTAAA
>JBGVTM010000341.1 GCA_041862535.1 Candidatus Neomarinimicrobiota bacterium
CTCCTGCTCTACCTGACTGAGCTACGAGTCCACATTCGGGTTTATTACAATCACATTTTGAACATAGTTTAGAACCATAACCATCTACATAATGCCATAGATTATTTGGATTTACATAACTTCCTAAATCTATGCTTCTTCTTACTTCATGATTACAATTCTTGCATTTAAGAATTCTTTTACTAGGATTCATATTTTAGACCTGCTAAATGATGATTTTAACATGGTTGGGTTCTAAAGATTGTCTGGATTCAATTTCGCCACGCGAAAAGGTAATGTGTTCACTTGCCACGGGAACGGTGTCTCTATCCTTTCTTTGCAGGCATCGACCGTCAGAAGTCAAATAGACGAAATCGGTTCCCTTCGGAACAGAGAAATATAAAATAAGTTTGTCATTGTAAATATGCTTGTTAGCCCATGGAGTAGGGAGTGGGGTGTCCGCGTGAACTTGATATCGAGGTGCTCTTAACAAATTATCGAGATCATTATCTGGAAGATCTAGACCCGTTACGGTACCATCATCCTCAACGCCTACTAGCAATTCGCCTCCATCAGAATTCGCAAATCCAACGAGTGTATCCCCGATGTCTTTACTAATCTCTTTCCAATGGCGAGGTACTTTTTTATCGGGGCTTCCTTTGAAGCCGCTCTTAAACTCTCTAAAATGGCTCTCCCCAACTTGGAGAGCAATCTCTACTCGTTCAGAAAACTTCAGAATTTCTAACTTCACTTTTAATTCCTCATCAGAAGTCTGTTATGCCTTTGGTAACCACCACCATGTGATATTGGGATAATTCTGTGAGACAGCCATTAAGGGGGCTACTATTGGCAAATTTCTAGTAAATTGATATCATCCATAACCTTCGAAATGGAATTCATTAAACCTTTTATAAACATTATAGTTATTCAAGAAATAATATTTAAAGATAAAATAATAAAGTTGTCATTGTCAATATGCATCTGTAGCCATGCAACCCTCACTCATTGAAAACTTTCACAAACCCATGGGTTGTAGGCCTCCTTATTTCAAAGCATCCTTCCGTCGTAACAGCACGAACGCCACCGCAATGATCCCCGCTTACGTCCTATGTTTACAAGATAGACAAATACCTGGCCTTAAAGGATGGTGCTAGGCGGCCTGCCGTAAGGAGGTAACCTTTACAGCGTAATCACCTTCGCCGCCTGCCACTGAGCGGCGATGATGTCATGCATACCGCCTACGATGCCTACCTGTACCTTATCTGTGAGGCCGTAGTACTTCAGGCAGGTGTTGCAGATGATCAGGCGCACGCCTTTGGCCTCCAGGGACTTGAGGAGCTCGAGAACCGGCGAGCCCTCAACCACCAGCTTGACGCCTTCGGTGTAGAAGCAGACCACGCCCGGCAGGTAACCGTTCTCAGCGAGCATGGTCAGGTAGGTCTTGAGGAGTTTCTGCTGCAGCTCCTCATCGGCGTGTCCCATGCCGTTGCGGGTGATAAAAATGGCGGTGGAGAATTGCTTGCGATCAACATTCATGGCAATGAGCCTCCAGAATCGAACAATCTGCTTATCCAGTATACTTAATTGTGGTTAGCGACTTATAATGGCCCGGCTAATTCCTAGTCCCCCGTATCGGTGACCGGATCTTCTCTCCTTTCCTCCTTAATAATTTCTTTCTGTTCCTCTACCGCCTTGGCATGTTCCCGGTCTCCGCGCCGGTCCTTGCGCCGCTGATCGAGTCCTTCAATATTGGGCACCCGCCCGTAGATAATCAGCAGGTCCTTCTCATGAATCAAGCTGTCACCCTTGGGCGCTCCCAGGTAGGTTCCGTCCAACCGCTTGATACCCAGAACGATGATGCCCTCATGCCGCAGGTCCGATTCCGCCAGCGTCTTGCCTTCAATCCAGTCCCCGGGTTCCACTTCCATTTCCACCAGGCTGTATTCCCCGGCCAGGTGCATCAGACTGGCATAATCCCGCACATCCAGGTCGGTATAGCGCGCCAGAAACCCGTCGATCAACTGCGAAAGATGACGATTCACCCAGGCGCTACGGGTGATAAACCAGAGTCCGGTCACACCGGCGATCAGCAGGATGATTTTAAGGGAGAAATGCCCCGACTCACCCTGGTTCACGAAAGTCAGAATGAGGGTGGAGATTACCGTCACGATGCCGGCGTTGCCCAGCAGCATCAGCCACATCACGATCCGGCGCCGCACCGGATGGTTCACCACCAATTCCGATTCGGTGGTGGTAAATCCTGACCCGGTAAACGCCGAGCGTGCCTGGAAACGCGCCGATTCAATCGAAAGACCGGTGTGCACCAGAGCGTTCGTCGCGATGCGTGTGATCAGAAAGGATAATGTAAGCACCAGTAATAAGGTGATAATCGCAATCATCTCTACAACCCGTGTTCAAATGGCATTGAAAAGAAACTGTCCCTGTTATGGCATCCCTGCCAACTTAAATGATAAACGAATATATGAAAACTGGTATGATGATGGAAAACAAGCCTTATGTCAGCACGTCCTTGCGCCGAAACAGCACGAACGCCAGGCCTGAGAAGACGGCCGAATACACCCCGAGGTTGATCAGGCTAACCCTTGCTTTACCCCAGGGGATGGGATCACGAAAGGCGTACGTCCAGAGATCGAAATGGGAGGTGAAAAGGTGCTTCTGGAACCATTGGAAGGCATCGATGTCGATGATGGTGAGCACCAGGCTGATGATAAGTATGGCCATGGTGCCTACGATGGGGCCGATGGCATTGGTGACCATCACGGAGAACAGGAAGGTGAGGGCGGTGACAGTGAACATGGTGTAGAAGGCGAAGAGGTAGGCCAGGCCGAAGCGCGCCAGGGCGATGTCCCAGGGGAGGACCAGGATACCCTCCTGGTCGAACAGGAAGATATCGCCGATACCGAGCCACCAGTTGCCCAGTCCCAGGCTGAGGATCCCCAGCCAGGCGACCAGGGTGGTGCTGTAGGTGGCGGCGGCCAGCAGCTTGGAGGTCAGTACCCGGTTGCGGCTCACGGGCCGGGTCAAGTAGATCCGGAAGGTGCCCGCCGTGCCTTCACCCGCTACCACGTCCCCGGCCACCAGGGTGATGAGAAAGGGTATGTGGATGAACAGGGCGTTCATCAGGATATGACTGGCCCACATACCGTTGGCCAGGTTGCCGGTGGTGATAAATTCGTCTCCCAGGCGATTCAGCATATCCCGCTGGATGGCTGATCCGCCTGCGGAAAAACCCCACATAACTAAAGGGACCACCACGGTGATAGCCCCAAAACCGATATAGGTTCGCCACTTGCTGAAGGCCTTGATAAGCTCGTTAAGGTACAAGTTCCACATGGCGGTCAGTACATCCCTCAATAGACGGATCAGGGGATCTCTTTGAATCCGAACAGTGAGAGGAAATAGTCCTCCAGTTTAGAGACCGGTGTCAGGGAGAAGATTTCCACACCCTTTTCACCCAGCTTGCGGGCTATCTCGGGGCGGTGGCGATGGTCGATCCTGAATCGCAGGTGCTGGCCCTGAACCACCACCTCAGTGACGAAAGGAAGGCTTTCGAGGACCGTCCTGGCGGTATCCAGGGGTTCCGCCTCCAGCTCGGTGAGGGTGGCTGTTTCCGCTGAGAGGAACTGATCAACCGGGCCCGAAACCAGCAGTTTCCCTTCACTGAGTACTGCCATCCCGGTGCAGATTTGCTCGACTTCATTGAGCAGGTGGGAAGAAAGGAAGATGGTCATGCCTTCCTCCTGGGCGAAGCGGCGGATCATCTGGCGTACCTCATGCATGCCCTGGGGATCAAGACCGGTGGTGGGCTCATCCAGGATTAGTAGACGCGGCCGATGAAGGATAGCCTGAGCGATGCCCAGCCGCTGGCGCATGCCGTGGGAATAGGTTTTGACCCGGTCGTGGGCCCGTGCCTCCAGGCCCGCCAGTCGGAGAACTTCGCGGCAGCGGGCCTCATTCACTCCGTCGTGCAGGCGGGCCAGCAGCTTCAGGTTGGCCAGGGCGGAAAGGTTGCCGTAGAAATTCGGTTCATCGACCAGAGCACCGATCTGGCGCAGATAACGGGGGTAGTCGCTGCGGATGGATTGGCCAAAGATATGGGCGTTACCTTCCGTGGGACGGATAAGGGAGAGAAGCAGGCGGATGGTGGTGGTCTTGCCGGAACCGTTGGGGCCCAGAAAGCCGAAGACTTCACCCTCCTGGACTTCCAGGGTAAGGTGATCCACAGCGCGGAGTCGACCAAAGCGCTTGGTTAGGTTTCGGGTGGCAATAGCGGGTGAAGCCATAGGTTAAATGTAGTGGCTGGCGTGGGGGTAGATCAGTAGATTTGTATCACAGATACAGTATGGCTAACCGATCCCCAGTAGGGAGTGGATTGCAGGATGTGTCTTCCCCAGTCTTTGCTGCCCCGCCGCTCGAAGCGTAGCTTGTCGACAGCAGCCTGAGATCGAATTCTCTTGGAAGGAGGTTATATGGAGCCGCAGCGGGTAGGAATCGTCGGTTACGGTGGATTTGGACAGTTCTTGCATTACGCCTGGGCTTCCTGTGAGCGGGTGCGGATTGTGGCGGCGGCGGATTCTGATCCGCTACGAAATCCCGGCCCGCCGGTGCGTTTTTTTACCCGGTGGGAAGACCTGGTGGCTGCACCCGGCATCGAACTGGTCGCCGTTGCCACCCCGCCCCGGACCCACGCCGATATCGCCTGCGAAGCCATGCAGCAGGGCAAGCACATTCTGGTAGAGAAGCCATTAGCCGTTACCCGGCAGGAAGCAAGGCGGGTAATTGAGACCAGGGATCGGACGGGGATGGTGGCCGGCATTGACTATATGCTTCGATTTAATCCCCTGGTGGAGGCTATCACCGCTTTGACGCATGAGGGCAGCTTGGGGGCGCTGCGCCGGGCGGTGGTGGAAAATTATGCTCAAGACGAGGTGCTACCGCCTGAGCACTGGTTCTGGGATCGGAGCCGCTCAGGTGGGATCTTCGTAGAACATGGCGTGCATTTTTTTGATCTCATTAATAATCTGGCTGCGTCTTCACCACGAAACATCAATGGCGCCTGCC
The DNA here is from genome assembly GCA_041862535.1 of Candidatus Neomarinimicrobiota bacterium. Taxonomy (NCBI): domain Bacteria; kingdom Pseudomonadati; phylum Fidelibacterota; species Fidelibacterota bacterium. The sequence continues at coordinate 5,062 of JBGVTM010000341.1, forward strand.
ACCAGCGAAACGAGCGTCAAGAGGACCGAGCGGTTGCCACGGTGGCCTATGAGGATGGGCTGATGGCCACTCATTACCACGCCTTCTCCCGCCCCGGATTTTTCGAACAGACCTTCATCAGGTTGGTCTACGATCTGGCTGAGATCGATCTGGAGGGCTGGATTCCTTTGTCAGGCCGGGTGAGGGCGCTGGTAAACCAGGCCACGGAGGGGAATCTTCACCGCCTGCCCGGCTTCCGGATCGTGCATAAAGTGGATATCGAAGATGTGGAGGATCTCTCGCGGCCGGAAGGGTGGGGCCGTAAGCGCTTGGACACTCGTCGGGAGGGGATGATTACATCCGGCGGCCGTTCCTACCAGGCGGATAGTCTCATCACTGGCACCTTCGCTGCCGCCGGTAGCAAGGGGCAGGTCTATACCGACAGTCTTCGGCGATTGTTGGCAGACCTTCTGGATAGGATCGAAGATTCCCGGCACGTCATGCGAGTTGGTCTGGAGGAGGGGCTGTCGAGCTTGGATATGGCTCTCTGGGCGGATCAGGCGGCCCGGGTGGACCAGGCGCCTGTTCCTTGAGTTGGCAGACCTTACAACTCTTCGTGACTGTACGGGCGGCCGTGCGCTTCCAGCCAGTTCACCAGCTCCCGAAGACTTCCGGTGGCCAGCGCGATGGCGGTGTCGGCGGCGCCGTAATAGAGGTTAATAGTATCGCCGTCCGGGCTTATGGTATAGCCGCAGGGGAAGACTACTTCGGCCACATCGCCGGTCATTTCATAGGACTCTTCCGGTCCGAAAATCCATTCGTCGCCGCGTAGCAGGCAGTGAGAAGGATCTTCCAGATCGAAGAGGGCAAGACCCAGGCGGTAAATGGAGCCGGCCGCGGTTTCGCGCACTCCGTGATAGAACATGAGCCAGCCCCGGTCCGTCTCTATGGGCGGTGGTGAAAGACCGATCTTGTTGGCGTCCCACCAGGCACCTTTACGGGCTTCGAGGATCAGCTGGTGATTGCCCCAGTGCCGGAGATCGGGGGAAGAGGACATCCAGATGTGGGCGCCGAGTCCAAAGGTAGTAGGTCGATGGATGAGTGTCCAGAGGCCGTTGAAGCGCCGGGGCAAAAGGGCCGCGTCCTTATCCCAGGGGGGCATAATATCCCCGACTCGCTCAAAGTCACGAAAATCTTCCGTCAGGGCCAGGGAAACACCGGGTCCGCCCCGAGAAAACGAAGTAAAAGTGATCGCATATTTACTCAGCTCGGGTAGGAAGGTAATCCGGGGATCTTCAATGCCCCAGACTTCTTCGGGGTAATTGTCCGGGTCCGGGAGCAACGTCGGTTGTGAATCTATTCGCCAGCCGTCAATGCCATTTTTGGATCTGGCCGCACACAGGTGTGAAAGGCCGCGGCGGTCCTCTACGCGGCACAATAGCAGGGTGGTGCCATCGGGCAGCCGAGTGGCGCCGGCATTGAAGACGGTATTCATGGCGTAGGGCCAATCGGCGGCGGTAAGCAGAGGGTTCTTTGGATAGCGCCGCAGTAAAGGTTCGTGATGGTTGTTTTTTGGCATGTGGGTACCCTCAAGTTCCCGCCGCGCATTCTGTTTGATTAGATTCTTGACCAGATCAAGCATGATGCTATCGAATGCTTCCTATCTCATTATTTTGCAAATATCATACCGGAGTGAGTTATCGACCTAACCTTGGAACATATTCCGGCCTATCCCGTGCCGGCCAGTACCGTCTATAGCATAAGGTTTGATGTTGAGAATCAGGCGTTTGATCCAGCCTAAATAAGGCGCTAAAAGTATAATGAGGAAATGACTAATACCAGACAAAATAGCGCGTTTTTCAACAAGTAGGAGGAGTGGGCCAAACGAGTAAGGAGCGCATCTGGATTAAGCCTGGCAGCCGTTTCCCTTCAGAAAAAAAGCTTTAATCTTAGATAATCAATTCATTTTATATTTCGGGTAGGCGGGTGGCCGGAGGTGGACCGGAATGATTTGTTGATGCCATCCCGGAGCCCGCTATGATGACGACGGTCTTTCAGTTGAAGAAACCTGTGCCTTTACCCTTACATATCAAGGTTGAACAAGATGCCGAAGAAGCGCAGTAGGGACTTGATCCATCGCTGGGAGGGCAATCCGATCATTACCATCGAGGATCTGAGCTTTCCTTGTGCTGATATCAGTAACGCCGGGGTAGTAAAGTTTGGCGGTGAATACATCCTCCTGCTGACTATCCAGAGCCTGGAGGGTTTTTACTACATTTATCCTGCCCGCAGCAAGGACAGCCAACATTTTGAGATTGGGAACAAACCGGTCCTGGCCCCTTCGAAGAAAGGGCCCACGGCCGTATATGACCAAATGGGTGTGTTGGATGCCCGGGTTACCCGGCTGGGAAACTATTATTACATCTCATATGACGCCTTAGGCCCCCATGGCTACCGGCTCGTTCTTGCCCGGACGCAGGATTTCAAGAGCTTTGAGCGCCTGGGATTCATTTCCGAACCGGACGTGAAGGGCGGTGCGCTATTCCCGCGTAAAATCAGGGGGAAATACGCCCGGCTCGAACGACCCTGGGAAGGCGGTAGCATCTGGATCTCCTTTTCGGAAGATCTTAAATATTGGGGCTGGTCGGAGGTGGTAATGACCCCACGCGGGGGCTACTGGGACTGTGACCGGATCGGCGTTGCTACACCCCCAATGAAGATTGAACAGGGCTGGCTCCTGATCTACTACGGGGTGAAGCACACTTCTGCCGGGCCCCTCTTCCGTCTCGGAGCCGCTATTCTGGATACTCGCAATCCAGTGAGTGTGCTGGGTCGGACCGATGAACCAATCCTATCGCCCCGGGAATACTACGAACGGATTGGCGACCTGCCAAACCTGGTCTTTTCCTGTGGAGCCATTATAGAATCAGATGATGAGGTGAAACTTTATTACGGCTCATCCAATTCCTGCATCGCAATGGGGACGACTATGGTGGAAAAGATCGTGGCGGCTTGCATGGGCGAGGAGGATACCACATGACCAGGTACCGTCGTCGGGGACGTGACATCCTGCACCGCTGGGAGGGCAATCCCGTCTTGACGCTGGAAGACATGCCCTTTCCCTGCAACTCCGTTTTCAACGGCACGCCCGTTAAGCTCAACGGGGAATACCTCTTACTGCTGCGGGTTGAAGGGCAGCGGGGTTACTCCTTCTTCGCCCTTGCCAGGAGTGAGGACGGCTTCCACTTTGAGGTTGAGCGAAAGCCTGTTCTTTTTCCGGCTGAGAAGGGACTTTTTAACTTCTATGAGAACAGGGGCATCGAGGATCCCCGGGCCACCTTTATTGATGGCGCCTTTCACATTCTGTACACCGCGGTATCCGAGGTTGGCTACCGTATTGCGCTCGCCAGAACCGAAGATTTCCGCTCCTTTGAACGGATTGCTCTGGTCTCTGAACCGGGGAATAAGGACGGCGTGCTGTTCCCTGAAAAGATCGCTGGCCGTTACGTGCGGCTGGATCGGCCCATTGGGCTGGGAGTAGGCAGTATCTGGATTTCATATTCCAACGATTTGAAAAGCTGGGGTGACTCTACCGTTCTCCTTACGCCGCGCTGGGGCTATTGGGATTCTTTCCGGGTTGGAGCATCAGTGCCGCCTATTTGCACCGAACGGGGGTGGCTGGAGATCTACCACGGGACCAAAATGACCTCCGCAGGACCCATTTATCGGGCTGGTGCGGCGTTGCTGGATCTGAAGGATCCCTCCCGCGTGCTAAAGCGCTGTGATGTGCCAATCCTCACCCCCCGGGAGGAGTATGAGCGCATTGGAGATGTAGGCAACGTGGTCTTCCCCTGCGGGGCCATTGTGGAACCGGATGGGGAGATCAAAGTATATTATGGTGCTGCCGATACGTCCCTTGCAGTGGCCACAGCCCGATTGGCCGACCTGGTCGACTGCTTGAACGACCAGGAGGTGGAATAAGATGCCGAAAATGAAGGAAAGGTGTATTTGAAATGAATCGTACTGATATCCGATTTCCGTCGTTTGATCAGACCACAACACCCATCAAACGCATCGCCTTTGTTGGAAATTACATGCCATCTCAGTGTGGGATCGCGACCTTTACCACCGACCTGACGGAAGCCATGGCGGTGCTCTATCCCGAGACTACCTTTCTGGTGCTGCCGACCAGTGATGTGAACGTCCAGGGTGGCTACCCTGAACGGGTGCGGTTCATTATTGAGAAGGAAGATCTGGACTATTATCACCAGGCCGCCTATTTCCTCAACATGAATCATGTAAATCTGGTTTGTCTGCAGCACGAGTATGGTATTTTCGGTGGACCGTCGGGCCGCTACATCTTGTCCCTGCTGCGGGAGCTGCAGATGCCGGTCATAACCACCTACCATACGATCCTTCGGAAGCCTACGGAAGAACAGGCGGATGTCCTGAGCGAGATTATTACCTTGTCCGATCGCTCGGTGGTGATGACAAGTCGCGATATGAAATTTCTCCAGGAGCACTACGGTGTACCGCGTCAGAAAGTGGACCTCATTCCCCATGGTATCCCGGATGTCCCCTTCATCGATCCCAATTTCTACAAGGACCAGCTGGGGGTGGAGGGGAAGTACGTGCTCCTTACGTTCGGTCTGCTTTCGGCTAATAAGGGCATTGAATATGTGATCCAAGCCCTGCCCCGGGTGCTCGAGAAGTATCCTAATGTCGTTTATACTGTCCTGGGTGCCACCCATCCCAACGTAGTGCGGGCAGAGGGGGAGAGCTACCGTGAATCGCTGGTGCAACTGGCGGAAGACCTGGGGATTGCTGAACAGGTAATTTTCCATAACCGTTTCGTCAGCTTAGAAAAGCTGATCGAATATATCAGCGCTGCGGATGTTTACATCACCCCTTATCTCAACGTTGAGCAATCGGTTTCCGGTACCCTGAGCTATGCCGCTGGTGCGGGCAAAGCGGTAATATCGACGCCGTACTGGCACGCCGAAGAGCTGCTGGCTGAGGGTCGTGGCTTGTTGGTCCCTTTTAGAGATGCTGATGCCATTTCTCAGCAAATCCTCTACCTGCTCGATAATGAGGTCAAGCGCCATACCCTTCGTAAGCGGGCCTACCTGAAAAGTCGGGAAATGGTCTGGGAAGAGACGGCCCGCAAGTACATGGCTAGTTTTACGTATGCCCTTGAGGTGCGGCGATCCCATCCGCAGCCGGTTGCCGGCTCCAGCCGGCTGGCCGATACCGCAATTGATTTACCCACCCTCAAACTGGACCATTTCCAGCGATTGACCGATGACACCGGCTTGCTGCAACATGCCATCCATGTGGTTCCACGGTATGAGCATGGCTACGCCACCGACGATAATGCCCGGGCCCTGATTGCGGCTGTCTTGCTGGAGGACTGGCAGGAGCATGCCTCGCAAGCGCACGAATTGGCCTCCCGCTATATTGCCTTCCTCTGGCATGCTTTCAACCTAAAAACGGCGCGTTTCAGAAATATCATGAGCTATGATCGGAAATGGCTGGATGAGTCGGGATCGGAGGATGCTCATGGCCGCGCCATTTGGGCACTGGGAACTGTCGTTGGCCGCTCCCGTGTCAGAAGCTTACGGGGTGTCGCGGATCGCTTGTTTCAGCGAGCACTGCCCGCTGCCCGGAGATTTACCAGCCCCCGGGCGTGTGCCGTTGCCCTGAGGGGTGTCAGTGAATACCTCAAACGATTCTCCGGCGATCTTAGAGTAGCACAAGTGCGAGAGAAGCTGGTCGAGTTCCTGGCGGAACTGTTCGAAAAGACCAGCGGACCTGATTGGCTGTGGTTCGAAGACTACTTGATCTACAGCAACGCCAAATTGCCGCATGCCATGCTCACATGCGGACCGTCTCTGTCCGACGACCGGATTACCCAGATAGGGCTCGATTCCTTGGAATGGCTGACCAAGATACAGACCTCCGAGCAGGGCTATTTTGTACCCATCGGTAACAACGGCTTCTACCACCGTGGGCAGCAGCGCGCCCGCTTCGACCAGCAGCCTATTGAGGCCTACGCCACCGTCGCTGCCTGCATCGAAGCCTATAATGTCACCGGTGATGAAAAGTGGCGGACAGAGGCACGCAAAGCCTTCGATTGGTTCCTGGGGCGGAATGATCTTAACCTCCCCCTCTACGATCCCTTAACGGGCGGCTGTCGCGACGGGCTGCACCCTGATCGAGCGAACCAGAATCAGGGAGCCGAGTCAACTGCGGCCTTTCTCCTCTCCTTATTGGAAATCAGCTCCATGGAACAGATTGACTCCGCGGCCGTTGCTGAAGCTCTGTCAAGCGCAGCTGGCCAGGAAGTCGGTACTGGAACGCCCTGACCGAGCGGCTCCGCCGTTTACTACTTTCTGCCAGTGAGAGCACCCTCCCTGATTGGCTATCGCTGATCGGGCCGTATCCGGGTTCACAAGACCTGGTCGGGACTTGGTTCAGCGTGATCCCAGCCAGAATCCAGAGAGGGGATCAACACGTTCCCGTCATTCCCGGAAGAAGGCAAACGCCCCCGGATTCGTACCCACGGTAAACTGCGCCAGCAATTGATCACCGGTGGTGAATACATGGATTTGGCCCGGGTTAACAAAGTCCGAAGCGGTGATAAAAATGCGCTCGCCATCACTGCCGGCAGCATATTGATGGGCTACCTCCGAACCTATCGCAGAAGCCTCGTCGAGAGATAGATCAGGCTTTAGAGCCTGGACGCCGGAACCTGTGGCCAGGTAAAGCGTGCCGTTTGCCAGGAAAATGTCCACACCACCGCCAGTGCCCCAATCTGCCTTTTCTACCTGTCCCTGGCCGGGATCGATGCGGGCAATACCGCGATACGAGGTGTAGTTCTCATCATACCATTGGCGGGAGACATAAATCTCACCATTGAAGACAGCCAGCTGTTGGGGACCATTCCCAACGGAATACGTGGCCGTCGGCCCCACCGTGACAGGATCAACTGTGATCACCTGATCGTAGGTGCTCCACCCGGTTTGAAGTGGGACGGCTACGTACAGCACCTCATCGAAAACCAGAATATCCTCCGGCATACCGGGCAGGAGGATGGTGTCAGTAACTGCCAGGGTGGTAAGATTGATGGTTAGCACGGCATTGAGGTACCAGCAGGTGACGTAGCCGGTGGAATCGTGTACGGCCATTTCACGCGGACCGGCCCCGGCCAGGTCTATCCGGCCGACATATTGCAGGGCGGAAGCGGTGCGTTCAATAACCTCAACAGTCCCACTTCCATTCACCACAATATATAAGCGGTCGCCGTCAACAGTGAGGGATTGTCCTG